>NZ_JADYVS010000060.1:0-7364 GCF_020194055.1 Bradyrhizobium sp. NBAIM03
GCCCGGACGTCCGGGGTCGGCAACGCCCGCGCCCGGCGCAACCCCGGCCCCGACAGCGACGCCAGCCCCGGGGCAGCAGGGTGGAACGCCTCCTGCCGGCGCGCCCGCCGCCGGGACTTCGGCTGCGCCGCCGCAGGCTGGTGCGCCCGCCCGGCCGCCGGCACCTCCGGCCGGCGCCGCGGCTCCGACCGTGGTGCCCGGCACGCCGGCCGCAGCGCCGCCGCCCGACCGGGCACAATACAGACCGCCGACGGTCGCGCCGGCTTTCCGCGCCGCGCCGACAGTCGCCGCGCCCCTGCCGCCGCCGCCGCGTCCGCAGCAGCGTGACCTGACGCCGCTCGCGATCGGCGCGGGCGTGGTGGCCGGCGCCGTGATCGGCGCCACCATCGCCGATATCCATAACCAGCGGCGCGAGGTCGTCGAAGGCGGCCGCACCGTCTACACCGAGCCGGACCGCATCATCATCCGCGATCCGGGCGGGCAGGCTTACGTCCGCGGCAACGATCTCTATCGCTTCCGCTATGGCGCCCGCGACATCCGCACCGACACCGTCGGCGGCGAAACCCGCACCGTCGTGATCCGTCCCGACGGCAGCGAGGTGATCACCGTGGTCGGGCCGGACGGCTCGCTGCTGCGTCGTATCCGCCGGGACCCGCGCGGACGCGAGATCGTGATCATCGACAACACCTACCGCGATCCGCGGGCGGTCGGCGGCTTCTACGTCGACGTGCCGCCGCCGGTGGTCAACATTCCCTACGATCGCTACATCGTCGACGCCCAGGAGGCGCCGCCGCAGGTGATCTACGAAACGATGCGGGCTCCGCCGGTGCAGCGGATCGACCGGCGCTACTCGCTCGACGAGATCCGCTACAGCCCGAATGTTCGCATGCAGATGCCGAGCATCGACGTCAACACGATCAACTTCGAGACCGGATCGTGGACCATTCCGCCGGATCAGGCGGCGCGGCTGCAAGTGATCGCCGACGGCATCAACCAGGCGCTCCAGGCCAACCCGCAGGAGGTGTTCCTGATCGAGGGCCACACCGATGCGGTCGGCAACGAGGTCGACAATCTGTCGCTGTCGGATCGCCGCGCGCAGGCCGCAGCTGAATTGCTGACGCAGCAATTCAGTGTGCCCGCGGAGAACCTGACGTCGCAGGGCTATGGCGAGCAGTATCTGAAGGAGCAGACGCAAGGCGCGAGCCTGATCAACCGGCGCGTCACCGTCCGTCGCATCACGCCGTTGCTCAACGGCGACCAGGCCAACGCGGCGCCTCCGCCGCGCCAGTAAGACCTTCGCAGAAGACAATGGCCGGGAGCGATCCCGGCCATTTTTCTTGTCACGCCGTCATTGCTTCCGACGGCAGGCATGCCTCGCAAACGGCGGCAACATGCCGGTGATCAGTGCCGCAACAGCCGCCGAGAATGCGCATGCCGGGGAATGCGCGCCTGAGCAAATGGTAGCGGCGGCCGAGATCTTGGGGATCACCACTGTCCAGCGCCTCCGATTCGTCGAGCTCGGCGTGGCTCTTGACCGATGCATTGGCTCTGATGCCGTGGATGCGCTGAACCCACGCCTCGCCTGCGGCGAGTGCACTCTCGAAGTGAGTTGGGTGCGCGCAATTGATCAGGAAGTATTCGCAGGCACGTTCAGTTGCGTCGTCGATCGCCTCGATCGCCTCGCGCAGCGACTCTCCCCGGACGAGGCGGCCATCGGTTTCGACCGTGAAAGAGATGGCGACCGGAATGTCCTGCCTCTTGGCTGCACGGACCACGCCCACCGCTTCGTTGATGCTGTTCAGCGTGAATGCAGTCACCATGTCGGCGCCCGCCTCGGCGAAGGCCGCGATCTGGCCTGAGTGGTAGGCTTCCGCCTCCGCCGCGTCCATGTTGCCGGCCTTGTAGCCGTCGCCTCGCGGACCGATCGCGCCGTTGATGACGCAAGGCATGCCGGGCAACTCCCAAGCGCCGCGCAATTCGTCGAGGAAGCGGATGGCGCGCATGTTGATGGCCTCGAGCCTGGCGGCATCATAGCCGAGCTTGGCGCCCCAATCAGGGTTGGCGCGCCAGGTCGGACTGTCGAGGACAAAGCCGAGCCCATGCTGCCGCGCGATACGCAGGTAGGCTTCGTAGTACTGCCTCAAATGCGCGCGGCCATCCGCGCTGTCGAGCAGCACAAATGCCGCAAAGTGGGGCAGCTCCAGCCCGTGCTGAAAGATGAGGGTTGTTTCCATGCCGCCATCGGTCAGGAAAATGCCGCCGCCGCGCTGCGGCAGACCATGTCTGTATCTGGCCATTGATCGCTCCATCATTTGGACGGGCCGCTCTCTTCACTCGGTCGCGCTAGGCCCGTGTTCGGTCGCGGCATTTGGTGCCGCATAATGTCGCGTCGCTCTAGAAGCCCCGTGGTGCGGCTGAACTTCCACCCGCAAGCGGAGACAAATCAATGATTTGCAGGAGTCACGCGGAGTGGGCCTTGGCCCCCAAGGGCCAATTTCCGCACCGTCGGTACAGTTCTGGAGACATCGATGGGAAAGGGCGAAGCGACGCGCGAGCGCATTCTCGAGATCGCGGAAGCGGCGGTGCTCGCAAAGGGCTTCGGCGCCACCTCGATCGAGGAAGTCATTGCCGAGGCCGGACTGACCAAGAGCGGCTTCTTCTATCACTTCAGGGACAAGAACTCGCTCGCACGGGAGATGCTGCGTCGCTACGTGGATACAAATGACCGCCTGTTCGACGAGATCTTCAGGCGCGGACGTGAGCTCTCCGACGACCCGCTGCAGTCGTTCCTGATCTCGCTGAAACTACTCGCCGAAGTCATGGCCGATCTGCCGAACGGCCATCCCGGCTGCCTGATCGCCAGCATCTGCTATCAGGAGCGCTTGTTCGACCGCGATGTTCGCGATCTGACCGCGCAATCGGTCCGGATCTGGAATGCGCACTTCCGCGAGATTCTCGACGGCATCGCCGCCATCTATCCGCCCCGCGAGCCGGTCGACCTCGACGATCTCGCGGAGATGATCTCGTGCGTGGTCGACGGCGCAATCATCATGTCGAAGACGCTCAACGACCCGAAGCGGCTGGAGCGACAGATCCTGCTCTTCCGCAGCTGCGTGAAGCTGGTCTTCACGCCGCCTCACTCGTCGTGAATTGATGGAACGTGAGCGGACCAGGGCGGCCCGTCCTGCCGCGCTCGCCAGCGGCAGGAATGTGATTGGGCCCAGGTTGGCCAGTCGCCCCCATCATTCTCGCGCAGCCAATCCCAGCGCCTCGGCCATGACGCGGAACACTTCGGTATTGTCCATCGAGCCGTGCACGCGCTCGCTCCCCGGGCCCGCCGCCGTGACAATGACGTCCTCGCCCGAATGCACGCTGGCGCCGACCAGCGACGACAGATTGCCGGGGCGCAGCACCGCGCCCGGGACCTCCTTGTATTTGTCGTTGGCCTTGAAGGTGCCGTCGTCGCCGGCCTTGACGGTCGGCTCGTTGGGATTGTCGAGCTTCGGACGGAACGTCTCGTAATGATCGGGCAGGCTCGCCGAGAAGATGGCAAGCCGGCGGCTCACGTCGATGCGTGACGGATAACCTTCCGCATCCGGCGCGGGATAGTTGGGGAATCCGGCCTGATCGTAGACCCCGACGCGCTCGCGCAAGGGCACGTTGGGCGTCGTGCCCATGTCGTCGTTCACCGTGCCGACCAGGCTGTTGGGGTGATTGTGATCGGCCAGCACCAGGATGAGGGTGTCGTCGCCGCGTGCGCGCGCCCATTCGCGCGTCTGACGCACCGCGTTGTCGAGCATGATCGTGTCGTAGACCGCGCGCTCCATGTCGAGCAAATGCGCGTATTTGTCGATCATTCCGGATTCGACCATTAGGAAGAAGCCGGCTTCGTTCTTCGAGAGGATTTTCAACGCCGCCTGCACCTGCTCGGTCAAATCAGGCTGCTCGGGGAATTTCTTGACGCCGCCTCCTTTCAGGAATTTGCGGTCGAGCGCGCCGTCCATGTTGCCGGTGGCGAACAGGCCGAGCAGCTTGCTCGTCTCCTGCTTGGCGGCGGAGGCGCTGAGCTCGCCCGCGGTGGTCGCCACCTGATAGCCGGCATCGCGAAACTTCGCGATGTAGTCGGTCTCGTCCTTGCGCTTGGAGCCGGCAGCCGACTTCGGCAGAAAATTCGCGCTGCCGCCGCCCATCATCACATCCGGCTTTGCCGCGAAGAACTGCTCGACGATGTCGTCATAGGCGGCGCGCCGGCGGGTGTGCGCGACCATCGCCGCCGGCGTCGCGTCTTCGATCTCGGTATTGGTGACGACACCGATCGCCATGCCGAGCCGTCTTTTGGCGAGGCTGGTGATGGTTTCGACCTTGGGATCGTCGAGCGGGCTTGCGCTGCGGTCAGCGTAGACGCCGAGGGCATTGACGGCGCTCTTGTGCCCGGTCGCATAGGCGCTCGCCGAGTTCGCGGAGTCCGTGATGATCGAGTCCGAGCCGGCGGTTGCCACCAGCGCCATATGGGGCATGTCGTCGATGGCGAGCTTGCCGCGGCTCTTGCCTTCCGAAATGCCCTTGGACAGGATTCGCGCGGCGACCCGATGCGCCGGCGACATGCCGTCGCCGATGAACAGGATGACGTTCTTCGCCTTGCGCGGGCCGGTGTCGTAAACCGTCCAGGTGACGCTGCGCTGGCGCGTGCCGTCGCTCACCTCCACGGCGACGCTACCCGGCTTGGTCAGCGTGACGTCGCGCAGGACCAGGGCCGACTGCTCCTTGCCGTCCTCGCGCTCGACGAAGGTTCCGGAGCGGCCGAACGCGGCCGCGTAATCCGCGCCGTTCACCGTCACCTTCAACTTGGCGGGATCGACCAGCCCCGGGAGCTCGACCTTGAAGTCGAACTTGGCTCCGGCCAGGATCTCGGCGCGATCGATCGGATAGATCGTCTGCGCCGACGATGATGATGCCCAACAGAGAACAATGAGAGAGGCGAGTGCCGATCCCCTGACCATGTGCGATGCTCCGCAATCCCGTTTCCAACAGTGGAAGCGTAGCGGTCGAGAATGACAGCGTCATTAAGCTCGGTGCCCGGATGGAGCGAAGCGCAATCCGGCTCCGGAAAGCCTCAGCCCTTGTCGCTCTCGAGCCGGAAGATCTGCGAGCCTTCGCTGCCCGACAACAGGCCGGTCTTCGAATAGAGACCGAGCTTGGTGCGGGTGTCGGCGATGTCGAGGTTGCGCATGGTGAGCTGGCCGATGCGGTCGGCCGGCGTGAAGGCGGCGTCCTCCACCTTCTCCATGCTCAGCCGCTCCGGCGCATAGGTAAGGTTGGGGCTCTCGGTGTTAAGGATCGAATAATCGTTGCCGCGGCGCAGCTCGAGCGTGACTTCGCCGGTGACGGCGCGGGCGACCCAGCGCTGTGCGGTCTCGCGCAGCATCAACGCCTGCGAATCGAACCAGCGGCCCTGATAGAGCAGGCGTCCCAGGCGCATGCCGCTGACGCGGTACTGCTCGATCGTGTCCTCGTTGTGGATGCCGGTGACGAGGCGCTCATAGGCGATGTGCAGCAGCGCCATGCCAGGCGCCTCATAGATGCCGCGGCTCTTGGCCTCGATGATGCGGTTCTCGATCTGGTCGCTCATGCCGAGGCCGTGACGACCGCCGATCGCGTTGGCCTCGAGGAACAGCGAGACCGGATCGGAGAAGGTCTGGCCGTTCAGCGCGGTCGGCTGCCCTTCCTCGAAACGCACCACGACCTTCTCGGCCTTGACGGCGCAGTCGTCGCGCCAGAACGGCACGCCCATGATCGGGGTGACGATCTTGATGCCGCTGTCGAGGCTCTCGAGATCCTTTGCCTCATGGGTGGCGCCGAGCAGATTGCTGTCGGTCGAATACGCCTTCTCCGCGCTCATCTTGTAGGCGAAGCCTTGCGCGGTCATGAATGCCGACATCTCGGCGCGGCCGCCGAGCTCGTCGATGAACTGCTGGTCGAGCCAGGGCTTGTAGATCTTCAGGCCGGGATTGGTGAGCAGGCCGTAGCGGTAGAAGCGCTCGATGTCGTTGCCCTTGAAGGTCGAGCCGTCGCCCCAGATGTTGACACCGTCTTCCTTCATCGCTGCGACCAGCATCGTGCCGGTGACGGCGCGGCCGAGCGGCGTGGTGTTGAAATAGGTGATGCCGCCGGTCGAGATGTGGAAGGCGCCGGACTGGATCGCGGCGATGCCCTCGTGGACCAGCTGCGTGCGGCAATCGACGAGGCGCGCGTTCTCGGCGCCGAACTCCATCGCCTTGCGCGGGATCTCGTTGTAGTCGGCTTCATCCGGCTGACCGAGATTGGCGGTGTAGGCGTAGCAGCGCGCCCCCTTCTGCTTCATCCAGAGCAGCGCCGCAGAGGTGTCGAGGCCGCCCGAAAAAGCGATGCCGACTTTCTCACCCTTGGGCAGGCTTTTCAGGATCGTGGTCATGGGGCTTCCAATCGGGTCTCAAGCTGATGTGATGGGTGCGTTCGACCGCGCGAATATCAAATTTCGCGGGGCTCGGCACCCCTTTAATGGCTCAAACCGAGGGCTCGGGGTCGGTCTTGCGGCCGAACAGGCGCTGGCGGAGCCGGTAGGCGGGCATGTTCAACCGGGTCAGGGCGGCATCCACCGCTTCGTCCGAGAACCGCGTCCGCGGCCAGCGGTAAATCAGCGCGTAGGCGAACCAGATCACGACGAAGGTGACGAGGCCGGCGATCGACACGTCCGTGAAAAAGTGCCCGCCGAAGGCCATGCGCAGGGCGCTGGTCAAGGCGCCGAACACCACGGCGGCGGCATAGGCGAGCGGCCGCCACGCCGGCGGCGCCAGCGCGGCCGGCGCCAGCGTCCAGAACGCCGTCGCGCCTTCGCCGGAGAAGAACGAGCAATTGCGCCCGCAAGTGCCGCGCGGATCCCACCACGGCACGAATTGCTGATCGCCGGCAAACGCGGTCACCACCACCGGACGCGGACGGCCCCAATAATTCTTGAACGTCAGGTTGGTCAAAATACCGGCCGACATGGTCATCGTCACCAGCAGGAAGATGACCGTACGCCCCGGCACCATCAGCGGCCGGTCGGGCCGGATCATCTTGACCACGAGCGCGACGATCGAGGGAAGGGCGAAGGCCCAGGCGATCCACATCGCCGCATCGCGCGCAAAGCCGGCCCAGCCGTTCAGCTTGAGCGGAAACGTCTTGGTCTCCGCGTCGAAGAACAGCGAAGCGAGCTTGAGGTCGAGCTCGGGATAGAGGCCGAAGACGACGCCGATCACGAGCCACAGCGCCAGGGCGATGAAGAGTCCAGTCCTGTTCATGGCGCGCGGTTTAGCGGAGTGGGGCGGGGATGGAAACCCCAGGGG
>NZ_JADYVS010000061.1:0-5208 GCF_020194055.1 Bradyrhizobium sp. NBAIM03
TCGACGTAGCTGAACAGCTCGCCCGCTCGATTGTCGCCGCCGCGCACGCCCCATCTCCGAATCTCGTCGGAGCTAATGAATCACGGTCGCCGGTCGGCGGCGAGCACCTTTTTCAACAGCCTGCTAGTAGCTCGTCACAGTAGTTTTGACTCTTTGAGCATGTCTGGATAGGCGCGCCCCCAGTTTGCGCGCGAGCTTTGTCTGTTGTAAACATCTTGTTGATGCGGGCGCGAGCTTTGTTTCGCTGCCGCTCCCATGCTGCGATCGATCTCATTTCTGAGGCGTTTTGGATCCTCGATCTGGCGGCCGAGACATTGTCCTTGGGGCACGCCGATCTCGATCGTCAGACCCCAAATGAACCGTCGCGGCAAAATCGATCTGCTCCAAGCCAGATTGATCGGCGCAGAATGAACGGAGCTGCATCAAAAGTGATGGTGTGGAACGGCCCTTCGAACCGGCATCAAAGTGCCTAACGTGGTCGCGTAGAGAGCCGCCACAAAGGAGGGACCGCTCCATGGAGAGAACGGTGGGTTTGGATTTGACAAACCGCTCTTTCAAGTTCACGGCATCGCCGAAAACGGGAAAGTCCTGGTCCGTCGCACATTGCGGAGCGGGTTCGTTCTAAGCCGTTCATTGGACCGTTGGACCATTGGACCGCGCGTGAGGCAATGGACTCATCACCATTACTGAGCGCCCACGACGAAAAGAGGCCTGCCGCAACCCGGAGACGTCATTCACGGGGTATATCCACGGGAGTTGCACGTCGATCGAAATAGCCTCCAGGGAACGCGGTCATTCCAGGCATCGGCGTGTATGGGTGCCAGAGGGGAAGCCCAACCAGCCGCCCATCGAGTCGGATGACCAGCTTGCGAGCGGTCATGTCTGCTATTGCCGCGTCAATCTCAGCCTGCATTACATTCGCCGTCGCCAGCCGTTTGCGCAGGAGGGTTTCTGGCACGCCTTCGTCCGCGGCCAGAAGAATCTCGCGCTTGAGGCCCTTCACGCGGTGTTTGCACTCGACTGCTATGGCACGCGTGTCCTCGACGGTGAGCTCTTCGCCGCTATCACGCATCGACAGCATGGGTAGCTTCGGCTCATACCAAGATCTTAGCCAGGCATCGACACCCAGCGCAACGGCCTGCAGCCCCGGGCGGCGGTTCGCGTCGCCCGCTGCGTAATGACCGCCGACATCGTTGTCTTCACTGTCTTCGAAGTAGTAAACCTGATCCGCGAGATCGCCCTCCGACAGCGGATAGACGTAGCGATATGAGGCGGCCGGGCGCAGTTTCAGGCCGTATTTGTCCGCTGCGTAATGATAGGGGCTATAGCGCTGGTATCGCAGTCGCACTGTACGTCCTGGCTGCAGGTGATGCAATAGCGGCAAACAAGCGGCCATTTCCGAATACCATGCGTCGCTCTCGCCTGGGAAGCCCCACAGCACACTCCAACTGACCCGCACGCCGTACTGACGGCACCATTTTAAGAGCTGAACATTATGCGCTGCCGTCGTTCCCTTGCCCATTAACTTCAAGACGCGGGTGTCCAGGCTTTCGATACCTGGCTGGATCCAGCGGACGCCGGCACCGGCCAATTTCTCTACTTCGTGGCGTTTCAGATTCGCTTTCACCTCGAAAAAGATCGCGAGCTTCCTAGGTAATGCGGTGAGGGGGGGCAGCGCCTTTTCGAAGTAGTCAATGGCCAAAATATTATCGACTGCTTCAATACGCGACAAGCCGTAACGCGCCGACATTTCGATCATTTCCTCTACAGCCTGCTCGGCTGGTTTCTGACGGTAGGTGATGGATCCGCCGTTCAGCCCGCAGAACGTGCAGGGGCTGCGCTCGCCCCACCAGCAGCCACGAGAGAACTCCAACGGCAGTCCGGGATGGATACGATCGGCGTAGAGCGATCGCTTAAGTTCGGTGAAATAGTCCGAGAAATCGGGCAGCGGTAGGTCTCGCATGTTTTTAATTGCCGCCCTGGGTACCAAGTCGCGCATCGAGGTCGCGGGATAGCCGGCCTCGCGGTGCGCCGGACCGAAGACGCCAAATGGCAGGTCGGCCGATGAAATGTCTTTGCCACGGTGAAGGATGTCCCAACACAGCGCACCCATCAGTGCGTCGGCTTCGCCCGATACGATGTAGTTGATCCATGGGAAACGAGCATGAGTGGTTCGCCCCATCACCGACTCGCAATTTGCCCCACCCATGAGAGTGACAACGCCCGGCGAGCGCTCGCTCAATCGACGCAGCAATGCGAGCGAAGGGACATGCTGGCTAAAGGTAGAGGTGCACCCGACGATGACCGGACGATGCATCAGCACTTTGTCAACCGTCCAATCGATGAACTCCCCCATAAGCGACCGCAGCTTTTTGAAGTTCGTACGACGCTCGGCCATGCCTTTCCCGGCGTGCATCGGGTTACGATTAAAATACCTGTCGAGAAAAGCGTCGGGCTCGGGTTCGAAGTCGGGAAAGGCGACGCCTGCGAACAGCCAATCAACCAGAGCTTCCTCGGGCGGGCTACTCTCGAGGAGATGATAGTCAGGAAGTCCTATGTACTCCAGGAACCAAATGTTAGCGCATACTATGCTAGATCGCAGCCCGGCCTGCGTCAGCACCGACTTCAGTAGACCAAGCGCCAGCGATGGTCGTTCAACCGCCGACATCGGCATGTTGACTAGAACGATTGGCACATCAGAGCTCATCTCATTCCATCTTCCCTCAGAAACCATGTGGACAATGATGATGGCTTTAGATCGGCACCGCAAATTGAGACTGTTGTCAAGCATGCCTGACCCTTACGCCTTCGTGCAGGCCGTAGCTTAGTCACACAGTAGCAGGCCACAGGCTCGCGATAGCCGCGGCATCTTCAATCCCTTTGGCAAAGGTGTGACAGCTCGCACAGCGAAGGCGACTTCTGCGATCACGCCATAAGGCTCCCGACCGGCTGTCCCCAGGGCCCTTGCGGGACGCCAAGATCCGCAGATCCGTCAGGCTGATCTCTTGTTCCTTAACGCGACTCGGCATGATCCACTCGCATGTTGGGAGCCGCGCGGCTGGCCGCTTCGATGCGACCCGCCAGATCCTTGCTGGTCTGGGAAACGAAACGATCGTCGAGGTCTTCCTCAATTACTCCGGCGGTGTACAGCTGGTCCAGCAGGTCAGCAATTGCAAGCACGCTCCTTCCGTCAGCTGTGATCCGCGTAACCAGCTCGGACGCTGTGCAGTTGCCACACGCGATTAGATCGCCAACGGAGATCGGACCGAGGTTGTCGATTACCCGGTGTTGCATATTGCGTGAGCGAAGATGAAAGTGTGGGGTCCCTGCCTCGTAATGCAGGTCTCTGCGGAATCGGATCGGTAGATCGGGAGGGAGGCATTCGAACATATGTTGATCAATTGTTCTTTGTAGCCCATCACGGAACTCGTTGGCCGTCCGGAAGAAATGTTCAGCCACAATACGGTAACCGAGAGGCCAGCGATCGCTACCTGGCACCGGCGTCACTAGCTGCACGCGCCCCCGCAGCATATTCACAAGGAAGCCGGAAACGCAGGCGATCGTCGTATGATTGCGTTCCGGCACCCCAATTGAATTGTCTTTGTTGGCTCCTTTGAGCTTGTCCTTTCGTTCACGCGCGCGCCCGGCGAACGCTTTTGCAGTCAGCGCCCCCCTACCCTGCAGGATGAGTTCAACGCCCATTAGCTCCTCAGGCGAAAATGCGATGTGGATCTGATTCAGGTGACTTGTGCTCAGCACGGAGAAGCGATTCGTGACAGTGCGATACTGTCTAAACAGCTCAAGTACGCGCCGGGTGAGCGCCTGATCTTTAAGTGGCGCGGCCGTCGTTGTTTGCGGCAGCGCTCCCGTAATCTGATAGTAATCAAATAGAAATCGATCGTAGTGTGGGTTGTCCATAGGGTCCGTGGCCCAGTAGCAGAATCCAGTTCGGGTTGCCGAGCCAAACATTTCGTTCGCTACACCGACCACGCCGCGCCAGAGCTCCGCATTGTCTTTGCTATATTCGTAATACCCTTTGAAACGACCGGCCGAGAGGCCGCAGAACCAACAGCCGACGCTGCAGCCTTCGCTTAGCTCGAAAGCTATTACGGGGTGCGTGACCGACATCGCCGATCCTCCTAACTCCCCGTTGCAGCGGCGGATTTGGCGCTCGCGCCAAGCATGAAAGCGAGGGTTAGCTCTCGACATTTCGCCTTCGTCGCGCAAGAGGTCGCGATGACGCAACATCTCTCCTATATACTCGTCCCAAATCACCGCCAGCGGCCACGACGCACACTCCGGCTTAAAGCGGTATTTCAGGTGGGTACCGCGCCAGAGCGGCAGCATCTCGATCGGATCGACTTCGATGCCGTAGCGGTCGCTTACGAATCGAGGGGTGTTAATATTTTCCGAAAGCTCCCTGCGGAACTCCAGGTCCCCTACCAGCCGCTCCATGAAGCGCTTGATATGTGACAACGTGCGCAACTGCTCGGGAGTGCGTCGGTCAAAGATCTGGCGATAGTGTTTCGCTGCAACGGGGCGCATCACGTTAGCTTGTGCTGAGAAGTCTTCTTGCAGGCGGGACGGCGCGACTTCCATGGATCACCTTCATGGTCTCTAGGCACCGGCCCGTTATTGAGCAGCGGGCCGACGCGCTCACCAGACTAAGAACACGCGTTCAAACTAGGACCACAACTGCCTCAGCTACCGCCGCGACGGTAGTGGCCGCTTCCGCGTCTTGTACCGCGCTCGTGGTGACCTCCGCTGCCTCCACAACAGAGGTAGCAACCTCAGCTGCCTGCACAGTTGAAGTCGCGGTGTCGCTCGCCAGCGCGTCGAAGGGCTTATTCGTCGCCGCCTGTATGCTAATTGATCGGAGGTGATCTTTAGCTTCGTCAAGGGTGAAGGTGTAGCCGTGGCTTTTTCCGCTCGCCACAACCGATCCAAGACCTGTAGCACTCGGCCTTACTTCTTCGAGCAGATTAGCGTCATTTGACAGATCATTGACGAATCGCTCTACCTCTGATCGTGACATATCTCACTCTCCGAATTTCTCGATGTGGTCAAACGCCCCGACGGCCCTAGCAGGCTGTTGAAAAAGGTGCTCGCCGCCGACCGGCGACCGTGATTCATTAGCTCCGACGAGATTCGGAGATGGGGCGTGCGCGGCGGCGACAATCGAGCGGGCGAGCTGTTCAGCTACGTCGA
>NZ_JADYVS010000062.1:0-4948 GCF_020194055.1 Bradyrhizobium sp. NBAIM03
GGGTGGGGTAGTGGGTTAAGCTAGATCATGGCGCGTTACATCGACGAGATCCTGCAGCCCGGCGAGCGCGTGCTGTATTCGACCAATGCGCACTGGATCTTCTACTTTCCGGCCATCGTGGCCTGGATCGCGGCGCTGGCCCTGCTCATCCTGTCGCGGCAGGCGACCGTCGACTGGCTCGTTCTGCTTTGCCTCGGGGCCGCGGGTCTCGCGGCTCTGGCGGCCCTGTATTGGACCGTGAAGGGCTGGTTCCATCGTTTCACCACCGAGACCGACGTCACCAACCTCAGGGTCGTGCACAAGACCGGCTTCATCAAGCGCCGAACCTTCGAGATGGCGCTGGACAAGGTCGAGAGCGTCGATGTCGACCAGACCATTCTTGGACGTATTCTCAACTACGGCGACGTGACGATTCGCGGCGTCGGCGAGGGTATCGAGACGATCAAGACCATCGCCTCGCCGCTCGCCTTCCGTAGTTCGATCACCACGCGGTAGGACCGCGCCCAACCATGAGCATGCAGCAAAATACTTCTCTTTCCGCCCAGCTCGGCTCGAGCGTCGACGCCGCCGAGATCGCGAAATTCTCGAAACTCTCGGCGGAATGGTGGGATCCCAAGGGCAAGATGGCGCCGCTGCACCGGATCAACCCGTTGCGGCTCGGCTATATCCGCGACGCCGCCTGCCGCAAGTTCGAGCGCAACGTGCGCAGCCTCAATTGTCTTGGGTCCTTGCGCGTGCTCGACATCGGCTGCGGCGCCGGCCTGCTCTGCGAGCCGCTGTCGCGCCTCGGAGCGCAGGTCATCGGCATCGATCCCTCCGCGAGCAACATCGCGGCGGCGAAGCTGCACGCCGACAAGAGCCATCTGGCGATCGACTATCGCTGCACCACGGTGGAGGAGATCGACCCGCGCGAGCGCTTCGACATCGTGCTGGCGATGGAGGTGGTCGAGCACGTCACCGACGTCGGCATGTTCCTGAAGCGCTGCGCCGCGATGCTGAAGCCGAACGGCCTGATGCTGGTCTCGACGCTGAACCGCAACTGGAAGAGCTTTGCCCTCGCCATCGTCGGTGCCGAATACGTCCTGCGCTGGCTACCGCGCGGCACGCATGAGTGGAACAAGTTCGTCACGCCCGACGAACTGACGAAATACCTGCTCGACAACCGTCTTGTCATCACCGAGCAGACCGGCGTCGTCTACTCGCCCTTCGCCGACAAATGGTCTCTGTCGTCGGATATGGACGTGAACTATATGGTGGTCGCGGAAGCGATGGTGTGAACTCCCCAGGGTGAGTGCGAGCCGTCATTCCAGGAACGCTGTCCTCCTGCGTTCGCAGCGACGACAGCGGAGATTGCCGCACTGAGGTTCTAACCGGCAGCCCCCGCCCTGCGTCCCGGCGCAGGCCCCACATATCTTGCCCTCGGTCTGATCAGCTTGCCGAACTGCAATTGCTCGCTGGCATGCGCGATCCAGCCGACGCTGCGGGCCATCGCGAACAGCGCCAGCTCGCTGCCGGCGGGCAGGCGCAGTGCGTGGACCAGCACGGCGAGCGCGTAGTCGATATTGACGAACTCGCCGGTGGCTTCCGCGATCCGCTCTGGCACTTCCCTGGTGAATTTGCGCGGCGCGCCGGAGCGCGACAGCGCGTTCAGCAGCGACTGCGCGCGGGGGTCGCCGTGCTTGTAGACGCCGTGGCCAAAGCCGGCAAAGCGTTCACCGAGGGCGACACGCTCGCGCACGACAGGCTCGACGTCGCGGTCGACCAGCGTCTTGACGAGCTGTGAGGCCAGGACGCCGGCGCCGCCATGCTTCGGCCCTTTCAACGCGGCGAGCCCGGCGATGACGGAGTCATAAAGGTTGAGGCCGGTCGAGGCAGCGCAGCGCGCGGTGAAGGTCGACGCGTTCAGCTCGTGATCGGCGAGCAGTACCAGCGCGCGGCGGATCAGGTCGGGCGCGTGCTTGTTGTCCGCCGCCCAGGCGCGCGCGACCTGCTGATGCAGCGGCTCGGCCGAGGCGTCCGCATTGAGCATGGTCGCAACCAGCAGGCGGACGATGCGCGCGCCGACCATAGCGCGGCCATCGGGTGCCCGGGTGAAGGCGCGGGGATCGACGCTGGCGGCCAGTGCGAGCACGGCGATGGCGCGGTCGATCGGTGCGGCCCGGCGCGCGGCCTTCGCGATCACGCGCATTTCCTCGGAGAGTTCCGGTTGATTGTCGGGGGCAAACGGATCGACGTCGGCGACATCCCACAGCAGCGTCGCGGCGTGCTCCAGCGTGTCACTCTCGGAAAGATCGACGCAATTGACGCCGCGATAGATGGCGCCCTCCTCGGTGATGGTCGAGATCTCCGTGTCCATCACCGGCAGATCGGCATCGAAGCTGCGCAGGCCGCGTGGCTCCGGCGACGGCACACGGCGCTCCTTCAGCGCCCGAACGTCCTCGGCGCGATAGCGGTTCTTTCGCGAGTCCGGCGTCGGCTCGGAGCGGATCAGGCCGCGGCTGACATAGGCGTAGAGGGTGGCCGGAGAGATCGCGAGCTCGGCGGCGGCTTCCCGAGCGGAGAGGTACAGCCCATCAGAATTTTTCATATTGATTTATGTAATCAAGATTGATCAATGTGTCGAGAGGCCTGACCTTGTTCTCCGTGAACAGGAGATTTGGGTCATGAACATCCACCTCACCAAAAGCCAGATCGGGCTGGACGGCGTTCCCGCGGCCGAGACCGTGCTGAGCCATGTCGACGGCGAGCGCGGCGAGCTCATCATCGCCGGGGAGCACGTCGGGCGGCTCGCCGCCATCTCGAGCTTCGAAGGCGTTACCGCCCGGCTCTGGAATGGCGCCAGCAAGACCACCCTCACCGAAGCCAATGTGCGCTCAAACCTGGGCGTGGCGCGCGAGCGCGCCTTCGCGCGGCTGCCGGACCTGCTGCCGGCGACGCGCGGCATGGGCATCATCGACGGGTTTCGTGCCGCCGTCGCCGGACTTCGCGCCGAGCA
The DNA here is from genome assembly GCF_020194055.1 of Bradyrhizobium sp. NBAIM03. Taxonomy (NCBI): domain Bacteria; kingdom Pseudomonadati; phylum Pseudomonadota; class Alphaproteobacteria; order Hyphomicrobiales; family Nitrobacteraceae; genus Bradyrhizobium; species Bradyrhizobium sp. NBAIM03. The sequence continues at coordinate 2,996 of NZ_JADYVS010000062.1, forward strand.
CGGGCTGGAGCACGAGGCGACGATCGTCGGCGCGTTTCCGGTGATCGCGGGCGCGCTGGTCCGGCGCGCCAAGGGGCTCGAGCCGGTCGCGCCCGATCCCACCGTGAGCCATGCCGCCGACACGCTGCGCATGTTGCACGGCCGTTCGCCTGCAAGGCGCGAGGTCACGGCGCTCGACGCCTATCTCGTCACCGCCAGCGACCACGGCATGAACGCATCGACCTTCGCCGCGCGCGTGGTGGCCTCGACGCAGGCCGACCTGTTCGCGGCCGTCACCGCCGGCTATTGCGCGCTGACCGGTCCGCTGCATGGCGGCGCGCCGGAGCCGGTGCTGGAAATGCTGGACGCGATCGGCTCGCGCGAGCGCATTCAGTCCTGGGTCGACGCGGCGCTGGCGCGCGGCGAGCGCATGATGGGTTTCGGTCACCGCGTCTATCGCGTCCGCGATCCGCGCGCAGACGTGCTCAAGACCGCGGTCGAGGCGCTTGCGTCCAATGGCACCGATTTGCCGTTTGCCGGCGAGGTCGAGGCTTATATCCGCAGCGCCTTGCGCAAGAAGAATCCGGAGCGGCCGCTGGAGACGAACGTCGAGTTCTTCACCGCGATCCTGCTCGATGCGCTGGCGATTCCGCGGCAGGCGTTCACGCCGATCTTCGCGATCGCGCGCAGCGCGGGCTGGACCGCGCATGCCCGCGAGCAGCAGCGGACGGGGCGGTTGATCAGGCCGAGCTCGTCATATGTCGGGGCGATGCCGCAGGCGTAGGGAATGCGTAGCCCGGATGGAGCGAAGCGTAATCCGGGGAAAGTCGTCATTGTGAGAGAAAGGTCCCGGATTACGCTTGCGCTCCATCCGGGCTACGAAAGCGGGGAGGCCCCTACGCCTCGCGCACGACCGTCTTCAGATAATTATACGCCTTGATGATCTCGATCAGGCGGTCCTCGGTCGAGCGGTCGCCGCCATTGGCGTCCGGGTGGTGCTGCTTCACCAGCGCCTTGTACTTGGTCTTGACGTCGGCAAGCGTCGCGCTGGGGCCGAGGCCCATGACCTGAAGCGCCTTGCGCTCGGCGTTCATCACTTTACGCGTCTCGGCCTTGGGCTCCGCTTCGGGGCCCTTGCGCCAGCTGGCGCGGCCGTTGATCTCGCTGAACATGCTGAAAGGATCGGCCGCCATGTCGATCTCTTCCGCGCCCTTCTTGCCGCCATTGGCGCCCATCTTCCAGGTCGGACGGTGACCGGTCAGCGCATCCTTCTGATAGCGCGCGACGGCTTCGGCATTCATGCCGGAAAAGAAATTGTAGTTCTGGTTGTACTCGCGCACGTGGTCGAGGCAGAAGTGCCAGTACTCGCGCTGGTTCTCGCGGCCCTTCGGCGCCCGGTGCGAGCCCTTGTTGGCGCAGCCCGCCCATTCGCAATTGACCGCGGTGTCGCGCGGCTTCACTTCCGGCTGCTTGCCCCGCGGCTTCACGCGGATGGAGTCGAAGAATTTTGATGAATCGATCGGCATGGCTGACTTTGACTACGCAATGCAAAAACCTTCAAGTCTTGACATTGCAATTCGCTGAGCACCCGGTCGCGACGAGCTTGGACGTCCGGGTATTGACGGGATGCGAGCGCGCACCTTAATGGCACACATGGCTATGAAAGACACTATCAGCAACAAGTTGCAGGAAGCTTTCACGCCGGAAAGCCTGCAAGTCGTCGACGAGTCACATTTGCATGAGGGCCACGCCGGCCACCGAGCAGGCGGCGAGACGCACTTCCGTGTGTATATCGTGTCTGCCGCCTTCAAAGGGAAGAGCCGGATCGACCGTCATCGCATGATAAATTCAGCGCTCGCCGCGGAACTCGCCGGCAGCGTGCACGCGCTGGCGATCAATGCGCAGGCGCCGGGGGAAGGTTGAATTCTCTGACCCTGCCCTGGAGGGGGAGGGTCGATCGCGCGCAGCGCGAGC
>NZ_JADYVS010000063.1:0-4840 GCF_020194055.1 Bradyrhizobium sp. NBAIM03
GATCTCATGTGGTCCGCGATTAGCTGGCAGGTGGGGGTATGGGTCGTGGCCATATGTCCACTCGATTTTAAATTGGTGGTTTCCCTTTGAACGAGAACCTGAGCGACGTGCCCTGCCGCGGCGTCGACGGCGACGCGGTCGCCTCTTCCTCAGTGGCGTAGGGGCCGGAGTACTCAAAATTAAGCGCAACCTTCCACCGGCCTTTATGGCGCGACACGAAGTATTGAACGCCAGCCATAAAGTTTGCTCCGGCCTCGCCCCTGTGATCGACAGATGGCCTTACTCTGCAAATCTGCCGCGGTCGCCTCAACTACCGAATTTGGTGGGCTCGGAAGGAGCAGCGCCTTGTAGTGATAGGGCTGGACTGTTGCTGTGACCGGGGAGACTAACTGCCGGGCCTTGGTCGCTTCCCTTATTCACGAGGGATAGCGGCTGCAATCGGCGAGATCGAGTGTCGAGAGCGAGATGTCGCCTAGCTGCTAGCCAGTCTTTTCTCTCTCGTTAGAGTCAACGGCTGGATTGATGACGGATTGGGAGACGATCCACTTTTCCATTATGACCGTGATCCCAAGCTCTTGTTCCGTCTCCGCCCTCGGGAAAACATGCGTTCGATCGTCAAACTCGTCAGGGTCCCTCACGGTAGCAGCACGATTTGAGCCGAACCGCGTTGCCGCGCCCTCTCTATTGCCCCCCTGCACGCGCTGGGGAACGTCATTGGGATCTCCGTTCTTAATTCATAGTCTTTGACTGCAATACTGGGCGATATGATCCGGAAGCGCCAATAGCGGCGCCCGCTTGGCTTCTTCCCGTACTCGCGCTCCCACGTCGAAGTGTCAATCCGCACATCCGTCATGTTCGCTGATCAATGGCAGGCACGGCTTCGCGCTTTTCTTCGAACATATGCCAATGCCAGCGGGCCTAACACATCGAGATGAACGAAAGTCTCCGGATAGGCTATATCGTTTCGGTAGCTTCATTGCTCGAGAGCCGCTCAGGCCGATGTTCAGGGCCGTAAAAGGTCGTACGTCCGTCTGCCTTCGCCGCAGACGCGGCTGCTGCTCGACATGATGTCGCGGCGGCGTCAGTGCCGCTGCGAACGAAAACCGACAAATATCGGACAAAATCCTCCCCCTTCGCGTTTGATTTCGTCGCCGAGCCGCTGGCGGTCTTCCTCGGCCGTGGCTTCGCGGAGGTGATCTACTACGAGCAGACGCTGGCAATGCGGCTCGGATGACGGCCGCGTTTCTGTCCTAACACAAGAGTTCCGCTTCAGCGCTGCCGATCCACCTCTCGAGATTTTGCATCCGCTCGCCGAGGCGCTCCCAATTGATCCGCGCCAGCGGGGGTTCGGCAGGTTCATCGGGCGCAGAGATCGGCAGCGACGATGACGCAAGCCATCACGTCGTCGACGTTATGTCCCACCCTCGCACGAGCGCCGCTTCGACCGCTCGTCGGCCTTTCGTCCGAGGTCGGTCAGAACGGCCTCGACCTGGTCGACCAAGTCGTAGCTCGAAGGTGCGCCCGGCTCGCACCTCGGCTCGCATTTCAGTGCGTTGCCCGTGCGATGAGCGTGCTGCGGCCGACCGGAACGATGGTAATCGATGACCTGTGTCTCCCTAAGCGAGGTCCGAGTTAACCACGACGGTGACACAACTATTTTTTGCCTCATCATTCTCCGACGGCCGGAAAGCCGACGGTGATGCAGGTGGGGGCACGGGTCCGGGAAATCGGCGCAGCCAGCTACTAAGCGGCTGGCGTTCGACCACGGCAGCACGCTTGAGTTCGCCGCGATCTTCGCCGTGGCGCTGCGTCATAACCAGATCAGCCAGATTCCTTTGCACCACGCCTGACCAGCTCGAGCCGATGTACCGACAAGAAGCCGATAGCGCTATTGATGCGAGTCCTGTCGCCAAGGCTTCTATGCCGCGATGCAGCTCAGGATATTGGTGCGAACCCGCGTCGTCGGCGCCCTTCCTGCCGGCCAATCCTGCCTCAACTTGGCCGCGACACGGCCGCGGCACATTGCCGGAACAATGCTACATAAATATGCGACCGCTATATCAGCAACAACTTTCCGCCTGACCAAAGTGCAGAAGTGTTTGGACATCCATTTTGGCGAAGATCGATCAATAGGTCGTGGCGATCACGCCACCCCAACGGTAGTTCACACGGACCAAGCCGTTATCGACGTCCTGACCGATACGGGCAGTCTCTGCAAAAGCGCCCACCGGAACACCCACGAGTCCGGGTGAAAAAAAGAAATCCACATCCCGACGACCCATGAACAGGTGGTCGTATTCAACTCCGATGGACCAGTTCGCAGCAAAGCCAAATTCAAGGCAGCCCCTACCGTGCCTCCCCAACGAATTTCGCTGCCGTTGCCGATAGTGAGCCCGGTCGCAAAATCGGAGACCCGGTATTTGTCACGGACGACTGCAGCCCCACCTCTTACATAGAGCAGCACGTTATTCCAAGCATAGCCGACTTGGCCCGTGAACAGGCCGAATGCATCAAGCGTGGAGTCATCCCGGACGCCTGCGAAAGCAAGGTTCGCGTTGGAGCCCTTGAAATCGGCCCAATTGCCCTGCGTCTCCAGACCGAACACCGAGTTCGCTATTTGCCAGCGGTAACCGATGTGACCGCCCACCGTGCCTCCCGTCGCATTATGGCGCCCCATGCCAACAGGCGGAGCGACGACCACGCCGCCAGCGTTGACCACGTCCCAGCACTGCTGCGCAGAGCCACCACCGCCATTGATGCCGACGTAGAAGCCGCTCCAATCGTAGATCGGAATGACCGCCCGAGGCGCTTTGAAGTAAGGCAGTGAAGAAACGGAAGATCTGGGTGAGCAGCGCGCGCTGGCTGTCGGTGACGCGGTCCGAAGCCCAGTCGTTGAGGTCGGCGCCGAGCGGCACCTCCTCGCCCATCCAGTGGGTCTGCTGCTGGCGCTTCCAGAACTCGTAAGCCCAGGCATAGCGATCGACGTCATAGCTGCCGGTCGAGTCAAGAGGCCGACGCGTCCTTTGCCGATTAACGTGCGCGGATCGGCGCGCGACAGATCGATCACTGACATGTGAGGCGCTCCTCATAGTCGGTGCGCTGCCGCGCCGGCTGCTGCGTCGGCGTTGCATCCCCGGCAATCTTGCCGGCGAACGCCGCGCGCGAGATAGACTTTGATCGACAGTAGTAGAGGCTCTTCACCCCACGCTTCCACGCCGTCCAGTGCAGCATGTGGAGGTCCCACTTATCGACGTCGGCCGGCAGATAGAGGTTGATCGACTGGCTCTGGCAAATCAACGCGGCGCGGTCGGGCGGCAAGCTCGACGATCCAGCGCTGGTCGATCTCGAAAGCGGTGCGAAAGATCGCTTTCTCGTGCTCCGACAGGACGTCGAGATGGGCGACCGACCCGTCGTGCGCGATGATCGACTCCCCGGTCGCCGAGGTGTCGGCGCCTTTCGCGGCCAGCACCTTAGCGAGGTGCGGATTGCGCACCGAGATGGCGCCGGATAGCGTCTTGTGCGTGTTGATGTTGGCCGGGATCGGCTCAGTGCAGGCGCTGGTGCCGCCGCAGATGATGCTGATCGAGGCGGTCGGCGCGATTGCGATCTTGTGGCTGAAGCGCGCCATCACGCCGCGTTCCAGGGCATCCGGGCACGGGCCACGCTCGCGAGCGAGCGCCACGGATGCCGCATCGGCATCGCGACGAAGTTTTCGGAACATGTTCAGATGAATGACTTGGCCAGGGCACCCTCCATTGGAATGCCCTTGGCCTGGAGAAACGAGTGGAAGCCCATGACGCCGAGGCCAACGGAGCGCTCGCGCAGGGCGGCGTAGCGGGCACGCTTCATTTCGTCCGGCGCCACCATGATGAAGTGGTTGAGCACGTTGTCTAGGAAGCGCATGACGTCCTCGATGGCTCCTTATTCCACTGGTCCCAGGTCTCGAGGTTGAGCGACGACAGGCAGCACACCGCGGTGCGCTCCTCGCCGCGATGATCGATGCCGGTCGACAGGGTAATCTCGCTGCACAGGTTCGAGGTCGAGACCTTGAGGCCGAGCTCGCGCTGGTGCTTGGGGAGCGCACGGTTCACGGTGTCGATGAACAAGAGATAAGGCTCGCCGGTCTGCAGCCGGTTCTCAAGGATGCGTTGCCACAGCTGGCGGGCATCGATCTCGCGGACGACCTCGTTAGTCTTCGGGCTGCGCAGAGCGAATGCGGTGCCGGCGCCCACGGCACGCATAAACTCGTCGGTGACGTTGACGCCGTGATGCAGGTTGAGGCTCTTGCGGTTGAAGTCACCAGACGCCTCGCGGATCTCGAGGAACTCCTCGATCTCGGGATGGTGGATATCGAGATAGACCGCCGCCGAGCCGCGCCGCAACGAGCCCTGGCTGATCGCCAGCGTGAGGCCGTCCGTGACGTGGATGAACGGGATGATGCCCGAGGTGACGCCGCCCCTCGCCTTCTCGCCGATTGAGCGAACATTACCCCAGTAGGTGCCGATGCCGCCGCCATTGGAAGCAAGCCAGACGTTCTCGTTCCAGGTGCCGACGATGCCTTCGAGCGAGACTGAGTTGAGGAAGCACGAGATCGGAAGGCCGAGCGGCGTGCCGCCGTTGGAGAGCACCGGTGTGGCCGGCATGAACCACAGCCGAGACATCGCATCATATAGGCGTTGGGCATGCGCAACATTGTCCGCGAAGGCGCAAGACACTCGGGCGAACATGTCCTGGAGGCCTTCGCCGGCGAGCAGATAGCGGTCGGTCAGCGTCAGCCTACCAAACGAGGTCAGCAGGTCGTCGCGCGACCGATCGAGCGAAAGGTCAGACGGAGTTGGCG
>NZ_JADYVS010000064.1:0-4706 GCF_020194055.1 Bradyrhizobium sp. NBAIM03
GGAAGTCGTGAAGCAGCTGTTCGGCAAGGAGCCGCACAAGGGTGTCAACCCGGACGAAGTCGTGGCGATCGGCGCTGCGATCCAGGCCGGCGTGCTCCAGGGCGACGTCAAGGACGTGCTGCTGCTCGACGTCACCCCGCTGTCGCTGGGCATCGAGACGCTGGGCGGCGTGTTCACCCGCATCATCGACCGCAACACCACGATCCCGACCAAGAAGAGCCAGGTGTTTTCGACGGCTGAGGACAACCAGAATGCCGTCACCATCCGCGTCTTCCAGGGCGAGCGTGAAATGGCGGCCGACAACAAGATGCTTGGTCAGTTCGACCTGATGGGCATTCCGCCGGCGCCGCGCGGCATGCCGCAGATCGAGGTGACCTTCGACATCGACGCCAACGGCATCGTCAACGTCTCTGCCAAGGACAAGGCCACGGGCAAGGAGCAGCAGATCCGCATCCAGGCCTCCGGCGGTCTGTCGGAAGCCGACATCGAGAAGATGGTCAAGGACGCCGAGGCCAATGCCGAGGCGGACAAGAAGCGCCGCGAGGCCGTCACCGCCAAGAACGAGGCGGATGGCCTGGTGCATTCGACCGAGAAGGCTTTGGCCGAGCACGGCTCGAAGGTTGCCGAGAGCGAGCGCCGCGCCATCGAGGATGCCGTCAGCGACCTCAAGGAAGCGTTGAAGGGCGACGATGCCGAGGCGATCAAGGCCAAGACCCAGACGCTGGCGCAGGCTTCGATGAAGCTCGGCGAGGCCATGTACAAGCAGCAGGCCGAGGCCGACGCCAAGAAGGATGCGGCCAAGGACGACGTCGTCGACGCGGAATTCACCGAGGTCGACGACGACAAGAACAACAAGAAGTCCGCTTAAGCCCCGAGAGGGTGACGATGCGGACGGCTTGGACCCCACACACGCTACCGGCCTCCTCCCTCGTGGGGGAGGCCGTCGTGTCGGGACGGACGGGCCAGGACTCCTTTCAAGACTCCTTCAAAGTCGGCCCCGTTACGATCGATCAATTCCCAGCCGTTATTCTCAGCGCTGCCAGGCTGCCCTCTGCCGCAAGGTCGAAGGGCGCTCATACCGCCGCATGTCAGCGTTGTTCCGCGCCAACTTGAATCGCGATTGGATAGACCGAGCCCATCATGTCCACGTCCACCAAGCGCTGCTATTACGAGACCCTCGAAGTCGAACGCGACGCCGACGAAGGCAAGCTGAAATCGTCGTTCCGCAAGCTGGCGATGAAATTCCATCCCGACCGCAACCCCGGGGATGAGACCAGCGAAGTCAAGTTCAAGGAAATCAACGAGGCTTACGAGGTCCTGAAGGACAAGGACAAGCGGGCCGCCTATGACCGTTACGGCCACGCCGCGTTCGAGCAGGGCGGTGGCTTCGGCGGTGGCGCCGGCTTCGGCGCGGGCTTCGCCTCTTCTTTCTCCGACATCTTCGAGGATCTGTTCGGCATGGCCGGACAGCGCGGCCGCGGCGGCCGCGAGCGCGGCGCCGATCTGCGCTACAATATGGAAATCACCCTCGAGGAAGCCTTTGGAGGCAAGACCGCTCAGATCGAGATTCCTGTCTCGGTCACCTGCGAGGCCTGCTCGGGCATCGGTGCCAAGGCCGGCACCAAGCCGAAGACCTGCTCGACCTGCGGCGGCGCCGGCCGCGTGCGGCAGTCGCAGGGCTTCTTCACGCTGGAGCGGACCTGCCCGGGCTGTCAGGGCCGCGGTCAGATGATCGAAGACGCCTGCCCGTCCTGCGCGGGACAAGGGCGGGTCACCCGGGAGCGGACGCTCTCGGTCAACATTCCCCAAGGTGTCGAGGACGGCACACGGATCAGGCTCGCCGGCGAGGGCGAGGCGGGGGTCCGCGGCGGACCGCCCGGCGACCTCTACATTTTCCTGTCGCTGGCCCAGCACCAGTTCTTCCAGCGTGACGGCGCGGATCTGCATTGCCGCGTGCCGATCTCGATGGTGACCGCCGCGCTCGGCGGCGAATTCGAGGTGCCGACCATCGAGAAGGGCAAGACCAAGGTGAAGGTGCCCGCCGGCACCCAGTCGGGCCGTCGTTTCCGCATTGCATCAAAGGGTATGCCGGTGCTGCGGTCGCGCCAGATGGGCGACATGTACGTTCAGGTCATGGTCGAGACCCCGCAGAACCTGACCAAAAAGCAGCAGGAATTGCTGGCCGAGTTCGAGAAGCTCTCCTCCGGCAACACCCAGCCGGAAGCCGAGGGTTTCTTCGCCAAGGTCAAGGATTTCTTCGGCAATCGGGCGAACTGACGCGTCTTGACCGTATCGCCTCCGGCCTATACGTCTTTATGACCATTTTCTGACACGCCGCGGTCCTGCGGTTCCGTCCGGTCCCGACATGCCATTGCCATCGTCCGCGCGTGCGTTGAAGAAGCCTCGTCTCGATGACGAGGTGCGCTTTCTCAGGTCGTGGATCGAAAAGCCCTTGCACATGGGCGCGGTGATGCCGTCCGGCAAGCTGCTGGCGCGGACCATGGCTCATTATGTCGATCCCGATTCCGACGCACCGGTGGTCGAGCTCGGACCCGGCACCGGCGCCATCACGTCCGCGCTGATCGAGCGCGGGGTCGACCAGAAACGTCTCGTTCTCGTCGAATACAATCCCGGCTTCTGCGCGCTGCTGCGCGACCGCTACCCGCAAGCCAAGGTGGTGCAGGGCGATGCCTACCGCCTGCGCGACACGCTCTGGAATGTCTTGAGCGCGCCGGCCAGCGCGGTCGTGTCCGGCCTGCCGCTCGTCACCAAACCGATGCTGACGCGGCTGCGGCTCATCCGCGATGCCTTCACCGCGCTCGCGCCCGGTGCGCCCTTCATCCAGTTCACCTATGCGGTGGTGCCGCCGATCCCGAAATCGCTATCCGGCGTGTCCACAGAGGCCTCGGAACGGATCTGGATGAACCTTCCGCCGGCCCGCGTCTGGGTGTATCGCAAGCATTAAATCCGCCGGCTCCTCTTTGCGCGGCGGGCTCGTTTCGCCGAATGCATGAGATTGGATGCCAGCCCCCAAGATCCTGATCATTCCCGGCTCGCTGCGCACCGGCTCGCACAATGCGAAGCTGGCGGCGGTGGCTGCTTACGAATTCGTCCAGGCCGGCGTCGACGTCACCCGCATCTCGCTCGCCGATTTTCCGCTGCCGATCTATGACGGCGATCTCCAGGCCAAATCCGGCGTGCCCAAGCACGCGATCAATCTGAAGCGCATGATCGGCGCGCATCACGGCGTCCTCATCGTCTCGCCCGAATACAACGCCTCGGTGCCGCCGCTGCTGAAGAACGCGATCGACTGGGTCAGCCGCGTGCACGAGCTGCACGAGGCGCGCGGAGAGGTGTTCCGCAACCGGGTCTTCGCGCTTGCCGGCGCGTCGCAGAGCCGGTTAGGTGCTGCTCGCGCGCTGCAGGCCCTGCGGCTGATCCTCTCCGCCTGCCACGCCAACGTGATTGCCAGCCAGCTCACGCTCGCCTTTGCCGACCAGGCCTATGACGATAGGGACAGGCTGAAGAACGAGGGCGATATCGCCGCGCTGAAGCAGCTGGTGGCGCAGTTGATCGACGTTTCCCAACGCATGATGTGAGGTGACATGACGCCAGCCGAGATCGCCCCGAAGGACCGCCTGATCGTTGCGCTCGATCTGCCGAGCGTTGATGCCGCGGAGGCGATGATCGCGAAGCTCGGCGACAGCGTCACGTTCTACAAGATCGGCTATCAACTCGCTTATGCCGGCGGCCTGCCGCTGATCGGCAAGCTCGCTGATGCGGGCAAGAAGGTGTTCGCCGATCTCAAGATGCACGACATCGGCAACACCGTGACGCGCGGCGTGGAGAGCGTCGCCAAGCTGGGCGCGACCTTCGTCACCGTGCACGCCTATCCGCAGACCATGAAAGGCGCCGTCGAAGGCCGCGGCAGCGCCAGCCTGAAGATCCTCGCCGTGACGGTGCTGACGTCCTACGACGACGACGATTTGCATGCGGCCGGTTATCGGCTCAGCGTGTCGGAGCTGGTCGAGGCGCGTGCGCAGCAGGCGCAGGTGCTCGGTGTCGATGGCCTCGTGTCCTCGCCGGAGGAGGTGGGTAGCCTGCGCAAGATCGTCGGCCACCAGATGAGCCTCGTCACCCCCGGCATTCGTCCGGCGGGCGCCGCCAGCGGCGACCAGAAGCGCATCATGACGCCTAGCCGTGCGATCGCCGCCGGCGCGGATTATCTGGTCGTCGGGCGCCCGGTTGTGGAAGCCGCCGATCCCAAGGCGGTCGCGGACACCATCCACGCCGAGATCGCGCAAGCGCTCGGCTAACCCACTAAACAACAGGGAGAAGAACAATGGCAAAAGGCTACTGGATCGGGCGTGTCGACGTCAGCAATGACGAGGGCTATAAGCCCTACGCCATCGCCAACGGCCCGATCTTCAAGAAATGGGGCGGCCGCTTCGTCGTCCGCGCCGGCAAGTTCACCGCCGTCGAAGGCGCCAGCCGCAACCGCAACGTCGTGATCGAATTCCCTGACTACGAGACCGCGCTCGCCTGCTACAACTCGCCGGAATACCAGGCCAACATCAAGGTGCGCCAGCCGCACTCGATCGCCGACCTCATCGTCATCGAAGGCTACGACGGCCCGCAGCCGCAGGACGGCTGAGGCTCGATCCCGTCTTACCCTCCCTGGAGGGGACTGGAGGGGAAGGGTCGAT
>NZ_JADYVS010000065.1:0-4639 GCF_020194055.1 Bradyrhizobium sp. NBAIM03
TGAGCCCATCATCGGACACCTGAAGGCCGAAGGGCACCTCGGCCGGTGCTATCTCAAAGGCCGCGCCGGCGATGCCGCCAACGTCGTCCTCTCAGCTGTCGGCCACAACTTCCGCCGCATCCTTGCCTGGTTCAGAGAACTTTTGTGCCTGTTGCTGGTCTCGCTCGGGCACACGCTCAACTGTCCAGCTCAGCTCAATCCGACTTCTTAACGGCCGACTAAACGAGCGTCTCGCGCCGCCAACTCGGTGGCCAGCCATATCACAAACAAAGCTTGTGACCTTTAGCCCCCAGAGGGTCGGGTGGCACTCATCCCTCACCCCCTAGAAGATCGCGTATGCGTGCAGCGATCCGCCGCGCGTCCTTCGGCCTAAGGTTAGGCTTCACACTATCGAGTATGCCCAACACTGCCTGAGCCTCCTCTGCATCAGATGTCGCGACTTGGCGATCTGCCAGGCTCAAAGACTGATCGGCCGCGCGGGCCTGATTGGCTGCAAGCACCTCAAGCGCTTGCGACCGTAGGGCTGTGATGTGCCGCTCGAAAATGTGCATTCCGTTGGCCCGGTTTAACCTGGTGGGTACGGGTCGCGCCCATATACCCACTCGCTTCTGAATCTATTGTCGTGGCTTTGGACCAGAACCTGCGCGTCGTTTCCTGCCTGCCCCTGCTCGTGGGCGTTTTTCACTGCGACACCGATGGCCTCTTGCTCAGTGGCATAGGGGCCGGAGTACACATCCTTGAGCGAAACCGCCCATTGGCCCTTGTAGCGCGTGACGAAGTATTGAACGCCAGCCATAAAGCCTTTCTCCGGCATCGCCTCTATGATCGTTGGTCCGGATGATCTTTGCAAACCTGACGCGGTCGCCTCAACTACCGGAGTTGGTGGCCGCCTCGTAGCGTCGCTAAACGCGGGGTGGGCGACATTCAAGTCGACGATCTCGTTACCTGGGTGTCTCACCGGCCCGCACGTTAATCCACGTGTCGAACGCGTCCTTGGAGCAACCACAATAGGCGGCCCGCGTCGGCCTTAGTGGGGCCCCGAGGCGCGATCTGATCGGCGCGTAGTATCTGCTCCGAACGTCTCAGCTCTGCGGGCGAAGGTTTGTCACGCTGATGATCACCGTCCATTTGGACCTATGGTAGAAGTTAGCGGCAACGTGACTCGGCGCCCGCTTAGAGAAAAAGCGCTGTCCCCTACCACGCGCCGCTAACTTCAACATGGCCAGCCTCAAGCGCCTGAAGCTGACGGCGGAAAGTATCGTCCGGAAAGCCCGTGGCACAACTACCAGGACTGGTCGTCGCCAGGCGCTTGGGCGATCAGTCTCGGCGATCTTCGAGTTCGAGACGTTGCGAATGACTTCCATTTTAGTTCCCCTACAGGCTTCTTAGTGAAACCCCGCAGAGACTGATGGAAGCCTCCGCTGGCGGCGGGAGGCTAAGAACCTGTAGAGGACAGGCGCGCTTATTCGTGCTGTTTCCAGCCTTATTTCGCGGCCCTCCCGCCATAGCGGAACGTCGAACGGAAAGCCGGACACAAAAAAGCGCCGTTCGAAGCTCGGCGCTGTGGGCGCCTTTAATGGGGTTCTTAGGCCCCGCGCAATCTATCGACTGCGCAACCATACAATGCACAACCGCGCCGTTTCTGTCAACGCCAAATCCGCTTTAAGTCACTGATTTCAGGGGCGTTTTGTAAGGTGGCATTCCTTACATAGACTGAACCACCTTGTTAGGGGGTGAAGACTACGCCCATTGATAAATCGATGTCTGTGGAAAGCAGCGCGGATGCGACTCGGCGCCCATATCGACCAGGGGGTCTTGGATAGGGGGCGCTGCCTGCCGCATCCGCACTTCCGGGAAGGTTGGCGACGAACGTGACTCGGCGCATTCCACCTGGAATGGAGCAAGCAGGGAAGGCGCTGTCCCTATCACGTGCCGCAAATCCCGGTAGTGGATTCTAGCAAGGCGCCGCCAAGCAATCGCCTACCGGGATTGGTGGGCATGCAGAAACGATCAGAGCGCCGCGAACTGTGCGCTGATCTCCCCATATCTCCGCTTCAGTTGCCGCAACCTCTGAAGGCCAAGCGCCCTCTCAAGCATCGGCTCGCCGCAGCATTTCATCACGACCCGAATGGCGCGAGCCGGAATGTCCTGCCGTCGTGAAGCCGCCCACGCTAGGAACGGCAACACGACTTCGGGCAGCTCATCCGTCAAGCGCAGAACGTTGATGGCATCGCCCCCACATTGCCTCAGCTTCGCGATCGCGTGTGCGAGGACATCGGGAGTATCAGGCTCGACGGCCGCAGTGCGCGGTGCGAACTGTAGCTTTACGACGCCCATGTCACTCTACGCCCCTGCCGAGCCGAACGACCTTGACTTCGATACGCGCAACGCTGTCAGACTTGATGTCTGTTACCTCGAAGGCTTCACCCGTGCGAATGAGCGTGATGCGATAGCCTTGCAGCAACGGCCATGGCAGCGCCTTGTGATCGAAGGTGAAGATGGGGACGCTTGTGGTTATGAGCGGGCTCAGCGAATGGCCGCGCGCATGCACCTTGTTATCGCCCATCACCACAGTCTCAGGCTTCGCCATGAAGACAGCGGTCACAGTCACAGCCCTGTCAGGCTGAGGCTCTCCGGGGAAGTTAGTTAACCACAACTGGCTCACCCATATTGTCGTCAATGGCTACGCTGACACGCTGCATGCCCGCGCGCCACGTTTGTGGGAATAGCATCGTCATTCTTGTGATCCTGTCGGCGGCCCTTGTGTGGACTTAACCGAATTGTCGCCAGGCCCCTGCATTCCCGTGCCGAGCTGGCCGTTGAGTTGAACGCGTGAAGCCGCTTCGGCCCGAGCCACGACGGCTTGCAGGTAAGCGGACGGCTCGACGGTGACCGTGATGTTCTGATGCATCTCAGCCTCGCCGGAGGCGCGGATGTCGAGTCGATCTATCCGACCACCAAAGACAAGTCCCGCTTGCTCTATCGGTACCTTGACCGTCTCATCCCACGGCAAGTCGCCGCCTATTAGCGTCTCCTGGCCAAACGGGACTTCGCTCCAGCTCCTTGTATCCGCCCGGGTCGGATCGTCGCAGGCAAGACCTTTGGTCGTGCGGCGAGCGGCTTCCTTCACGGTATGTTGCCAGAGGATAGCTGGTGGCACCGAGCGCTGTAGCGGCCAGGACGCCAGAACCTTGCTGGACGCTGCCTCAATGGCGGCCTCGATCTCGTGGGCGTTTGCGCGCGCGAAGCCCGGCCTTGGCTCAAGCCGTGTTATCGCGCCGGCAATGAGCTCGTGTACCGATTCGCCAAAAGCTATCGGATCAAGCTGGAGCGGCTCGCCCTCCAGGCGGATGGAGCGCCATCCCAGCGCATAGCGCCAGACGTAGCCGAGCGGGTCCCGCAGGAGCCTCTGAAGCGACGTCGTCGATTGGGTCCGGGCAAGAGCGGCTAGGATCGCGGGATGGTCGGATGCGACCAAGCCGTCGTGGCGTGCCAGCACTGCTGGCTCTGACGGACATGCTCGAGCGCTCCCGCATCGCGCGGCCGCGCCAGAAGCCGGTCTGCTTCGCTGAACGCGTGTTCGGGAATACGGTCACGCTTGTGGACCACCTCGTTCGCGGGATAGAGCGAGCTTGGCGATAGGATGCTGCCCTTACTGGCTCGCCGAAAGCCGGCCGGAGGAATGGCTGCTGATCGAATGGCCGGAGGGCGAGAAAGCACCCACCAAATATTGGTTCTCGACGCTTCCGGCGAACATTGGATTCCGTCAGCTGGTCGACACCGCCAAGCTGCGCTGGCGCATTGAGCGCGACTACCACGAACTCAAACAGGAGATTGGCCTTGGCCACTTCGAGGGGCGAGGCTGGCGCGGCTTCCACCATCACGCAACGCTGTGCATCGCGGCCTACGGATTCCTGGTCTCCGAGCGGGAGACGCTTCCCCCCTCAGCAACAGGTTCCGCCGGGCTTTTCAAAGAAATTACAATTCCCGAAACTTATCGCCCGAGGGGGTCCGCCATTGCGGCCTGAACGGCACGTTCCAAATTCGATCGCGACCGTTCGGCGAGGATTGAGTGTCGCTCTCGCGTCCACACTATCTCGATGCCCTTGTTGCATCAGGGCAGTCTCAAGTCAAAGTAGTTATCGAATTTTGTGACGCAGTAAGACTAAGGCAGATTGCGCAAAAGGTTGAGAGTAAGAGTGCGGCTGGTTTCTTTCCGTGACGGGTTACAAGCTGCGAGAGAGGCTCGTGGCGCCCGTCGCGGAGAACCGGGATGTCAAGCCCTGCTGTTCACGCGTGCGCCGGCCAGGACCGCGCGAACCTCTATAACGAGATCACCGACAAAATCATTGCTGAGCTTGAGGCAGGCCGCGTGCCCCGGGTCCAGCCTTGGGGCACTGCCGCGGCAAGGGCACCCTTAGTCGGCCGTTAAGAAGTCGGATTGAGCTGAGCTGGACAGTTGAGCGTGTGCCCGAGCGAGACCAGCAACAGGCACAAAAGTTCTCTGAACCGGGCAAGGATGCGGCGGAAGTTGTGGCCGACAGCTGAGAGGACGACGTTGGCGGCATCGCCGGCGCGGCCTTTGAGATAGCACCGGCCGAGGTGCCCTTCGGCCTTCAGGTGTCCGATGATGGGCTCA
>NZ_JADYVS010000066.1:0-4049 GCF_020194055.1 Bradyrhizobium sp. NBAIM03
GCCCACCTGGCCCCGCCGCCCCGCCGCCGGAGCCGCCGGCCGGCCGCGATCGCCAGGGTGGGCGGCGTCCGCCCGACGTCGGCCCGCCGCCGCCGCTGCCGTCCTCACCCGGCGTGCGCGGCTTCCGCGACATCACGGCCGACGCCAACGATCTCGGCGGTGCCGCCGCGCAGGCCAGCCGCGCCGCGCGCCGCACCTACGCCAACGTGCCCTCGCCCTCGCCGGAATTCGACCGGCTGGAGCCGAGCCTGGAAAACCGCGCCGGCGAGACCGAAGCGCCCTATTCCTACGACGAGTCGATCGAGGAGGCCGAGCGCTACGCGCCGCAGCCGCCGTCGCCGCGTCCGCGCATCGCCCCCGATCGCGACGTCAAGAAGCGCGCCCGCACCGGCTCCGCCTTTCCGTTCAAGAGCGCGATTGCCGTCGGCATCGTGCTCATCCTGGTCGGCGCCGGCATTCTCTGGGGCAAGCAACTGGTCCAGATCGTCAACGGCTTTCTCAAGCCGTCCGCGACGCAAGTTGCTGACACGCCGACGACGCCGGCGCAGCCGCAGAGCAAGCCCAAGATTCCCGATCGCGTCGGTCAGCCCTCGGCGGACCAGCCGGTCGCGCCGGTGGCGCAGAAGGTCGTGCTCTACGACGAGGATCCGTCCGATCCGAAGGGCAAGCAATATGTCGGCTCGGTGGTGTGGCGGCTCGAGCCGATCAAGGCCTCGGGCAACCAGAAGGCCGATGTCGCCGTGCGCGCCGACATCGAGATTCCCGACCGCAAGTTCAAGATGACGATGTCGTTCCGCCGCAACACCGATTCCTCGTTGCCGGCGAGCCACACGGCGGAGCTGACCTTCATCCTGCCGCAGGATTTCCCCGGCGGCAGCGTCTCCAACGTGCCGGGCATCTTGATGAAGTCGAACGAGCAGGCCCGCGGCACGCCGCTCGCCGGCCTCGCGGTCAAGGTCACCGACGGCTTCTTCCTGGTCGGCCTCTCCAATGTCGATGCCGACCGCGCCCGCAACGTCCAGCTCCTGAAGGAGCGCTCCTGGTTCGACGTGCCGCTGGTCTACGCCAACCAGCGCCGCGCCATCATCGCCATCGAGAAGGGCGCCCCCGGCGAGCGCGCCTTCAACGACGCCTTCGCGCAGTGGGGCGATTGAGGCTCTTCTGTCATTCCGGGGCGCGCGTAGCGCGAACCCGGAATCCATTTCACCGCGTACATGCCGCCCGATGGATTCCGGGCTCGTGCTTCGCACGCCCCGGAATGACGTCCGAGAGGACTACTGCGCCGCGGCTTCCCGCTTGCGCGATGCCGCGGCGGCTGCGTGCTGGCGGTCCATCACGGCGCGGCAGCCGGGGCTGACCTGCGCCTTGTTCCGCACCATGCAGGCGGTGATCCGCGGGATGTCGGGAATCTCGCTGGAGCACAGCCGCATGGCGTCACCCGAGCACATCTGCTGGGCTTCTTGCGTGAAGGCGAAACTGGGTGAGGTCTGGAGAGCGAAGGTGGTGGCGACTGCGAAGAGCGAAGCGATGGTCTGAAGGCGTGTCATGTGGAATGGATCCCCGAGTTCCCTTAAGGCTTGAGCCGCTTGGTTTTGGGGCGCCGCACGCGGCTTGATCTGCCGCATGTCGCAGCCTTCACATCGGGAGCTTCGATCCCGCGTGTGGTCGCTCGACTTCTTGATGCTCGAATCGAAAGTGCTGCGCCGCCCGAGCGAAGTATGCGCCATTGTCACGCGCCCGCAATGGCCGGCACAAAGGAATTCGCAATTGTTGCACGCCAGTCACGTCGCGCGATCGGATCAGCCGATCGGAGACGCTTGTTCCTCATCGCTCGCGCCGAGAGCGGCGGCGTGCTCCTCGACAGCGGTAACGCCCTTGGGCGTCAGCTCGAACAGATCGCCGTCCTTCATCACGTAGCCGTCGGCGATCAATTGCCCCATCTTGCCCTGCGGGTCGTCGGCAAAGGCAACGGATTGGCTGATGTCCCGCAGGATCGAGAGCTCTTCGTCGTGCAACATGGCGTCACTCTCCGTTCGCGGGTTATGGGTCCGTCCTCACATGCCGTGGCTCTGAAACACCTTGCTGCAAGACTTGGACAGCTTGGCCCTGTTGGCTTGCAGGCAGCCTTGCACTGCCATCTCGTTGCCAAGGTCCTTGCGGCAGAAACGCTGAGCGTCTCGCGTGCAGGCCTGCCGCTCCTGCGGCGTGCCCATCTGACCTTGGGCCAGCGCGGGTGCCGTCGGCAGGCTGCTCAAGGCCGCCAGCGCGATCGTCGCCAGGAGAAATTTGCGGGCCATCGGCGGCTCCAGTCTGCCAGGGGTCAATTCAGGTCCAGCATGAACTCATCGCCTTGCCACTTGTTCCCCTTAAAGGAGCCCGGCGCCCGCTGTTCAAGGTTCCCGCTGCGCTGCTATAACGCCTGCAGAGTGTGAGGTGCTTGATGAAACGCTATCTGGTATTTGCGCTGGTCGTCCCATTCATCGGCGGGTTCCTACTGCTGCTGACGACGACCTACCAGTCCGGCTATTGGGCCCAGACCAACCTCGGCGAGGTCGGCAAGCTGTTCGCGGTGTTCTTCAAGACGCTCCAATACAGCTACCTGTTCGGGTTCTTGCCTGCGCTGATGATCGGCGCAGTCGATGACATCCTGATCCACATCCGCCGGATCGGGCCGGTCTTGCGGATGCTCCTGGTCGGCCTGTTCGCCTTCGCTCTGGCCTCGCTCACCCACAGCTCGCGCGGGCCGGATTCGGGCGCGGTGCAGTTCATCCTGTACGGGCTCGTCGGTTTCGTGCCGGCGGTGATTTCATCCTGGCTGGTGCATCGCTACGTCGAGGAGCCGCAAGCCGCGCCGGTGCCGACCTGACGCGCGGCGTTCGGGCGCGGCCGCAACCTCCGCCGCGCTGGCGCGTTCACTGAAGGCCATGGCCATGCAAGACGACGACATCCTCGCTCCGCGCAAATCCCGTTCCGGGAGCGGCTCGCATGCGCGCTTTTCGCGCGATGAGGCGCGCGGCCCGATCATCGACCAGGACGGCCACGAGATCAGGCCGGAAAGCCTGGAGCAGGGATTTCGCGAGTTTCGTTTCGAGTTCGGTCAAGGCAGCCCGTTCGGCAATCTGACGCGCGAGCAGCGGATCGCGCGGCTCGAGGCGATCGCCAAGCTGCTCGACGTCGCCTTCATCCTGCCCGGCACCAACATCCGCTACGGCATCGACGGGCTGATCGGATTGGTTCCCGTCGTCGGCGACGTCATCACCACCGCGATCTCGCTGTGGCTGGTGCGCGAAGCCCGCGCGCTGGGCGCGCCCTGGCACATCACGGCGCGCATGCTCGGCAATGTCGCGGTTGACGGCGTGGTCGGCCTCGTCCCGTTCGCGGGCGACGCCTTCGACGTCATGTTCCGCGCCAACACGCGCAACGTCCGCCTGCTCCAGCGCTGGCTGGAAAAGCAGCCGCGGATGTAGCCTGGCTGAGAGCGCTCGCCGCGAGTCCGACTGGTCGACAATGCGCTCGATCTCCCTGCGTCGTCATTGCGAGCGCAGCGAAGCAATCCAGAATCTTTCCGCGGAGGGACGCTGGATTGCTTCGCTGCGCTCGCAATGACGGATGAGAGATAGCGGGTGAAAGCCCCCAAACACAAAAGGCGCGACGACCTTTCGGCCATCGCGCCTTCTGCGCACATCGAACTTTGTTGCGAAAGCTTACGCCGCGTCGGCGTCGGTCTCCGCGGCCGGGGCCGGCTTGGGCCGGCGGGGCAGCGGGAAGGCATCGCTCTCGTACAGCGAGCGGATGCCGTTCTGGTCGAAGCGCGCTTCCTCGACCTGGAGATAGGCGCCGTTCAGCGAGTCCGTCGGCAACTGCTCCATCGCGAACTGCACGGCCTCGGCCGCAGTGCCGAACCGCCGATAGGTGAAGCCCGCGCGCTTCTTCTTGCGGATGGCGGCGGGGAAGAGTTCGGCGGAGGTGTTGAAGTTGAACGGACGCAGTGGACGCATGGTCAAAGACCTCGTGATCTTCTCTGGGGCTTTAAGCGCGTGGGGTTGGGG
>NZ_JADYVS010000067.1:0-3762 GCF_020194055.1 Bradyrhizobium sp. NBAIM03
CGCGCAGCGGAACAGAATGGCATAGACCACCGCCTTGTTCTGGAAAGCAATCTCTCTGGCCGGCGCCGGCAAGGTGAAGACGACGTGGAAGTATGGCACGGGAAGGAGTTCGGCTTGTCGCTCGGCAAGCCATTGCGCGCGCGCCGAGCCCTGGCACTTCGGGCAATGCCGATTGCGACAGGTAATGGGTGACGCCCATTAGCTGTCTTATGGGCAAAGCCGGTAATGGGGAGCTGGCGGCAATTTGATCGCGCTCCTGCACCAATCACCGCCAACCCCGCTCTCCATTACGAGGTACGCCTGAGGAGTTCGATCAGCTGGTCGGTGGGCTGGAAGACGCCGCGCCGCAGGTGGGGCGGCACGATCGCCTCCATTGCATCGAGCTTCTCGGTTGGATCACCGCGCGTGTAGACCTCGGTGGTCGTCAGCGTAGCGTGGCCCAGCCACAGCGACACCTTCCGGATGTCCCCGGTCGCTTGCAGAACGACCATCGCGCAGGTGTGCCTGAGCACGTGGGGCGAGACGCGTTTCTTGGCGAGACCGGGCTGCTTGCGAGCCGCAGTTGCGGCGTGCTGCCTGAGCAGATAGGCAAAACCCCATCGGCTCAGCGGCTCATTACGGGCGTTGACGAACACCTCGGGTGTCGCGACCTGCCCGCGGATGGCCAGCCAGGCACGCAGTGCAGCGGCCGCCGGCTTCCACAACGGCAGCGTCCGCTCCCGGCGTCCCTTGCCGAGCACGCGGATGCTCATCGAAGGCAGGTCGATGTCATCGACCTTGAGGCCCGTCAGCTCGGAGACACGCAGCCCTGCGCAGACGGCCACGTGCAGCATTGCGCGATCGCGGATGCCATCGCGTGTCGCCGGATCGGGAGCGTCGAGCACGGCTTGGAGCTCTTCGCGCAGAAGGTAGGGCACCAGGCGCGTGTCAGTTTTTTTGAACGGGATCGCGAGTACACGGCGGATCTGCTCGAGCGCCGCCGGCTGCCGGTACTCGAGGAAGCGGAAGAACGACTTGATCGCCGCCAGGCGAACGTTGCGCGTCACGGCCGCGTTTTTGCGCTCGTCCTCAAGATGCTCAAGGAAGGCGCTGACGAGCCCGGCATCGATCTGTTCGAGCGTCAGCGCCGATGGTTTGACCTTGAGCCGGTCGGCGGCGAACACGAACAGCAGCTGGAAGCTCGAGGCATAGGATTCCCTCGTGTGCCGGCTGGCGCCCCGCTGGCAAGCGACTGTGTCGCGCAGGAACGCCTCGATGAGGGGAGCGATCGGCGTCATGCTGACCTCCCTTCGGACATGAACGCTTCGCCGGCCATGGCGACATCGCGCCAGAGGTCGGGCGTGGCCTCGAGATACCAGTAGGTCGCATATATGTTGACGTGACCCATGTAGGTCGCGAGTGCCGCCATGTGCGCGCCGCACCGGCCTCGGCCGGTAGGGCTGCCTTGCAGCGCGCGCACCGCAAACGTGTGCCGTAGATCGTGCAGCCGAGGACGGCGAGCCGACGTCGATCTGATGCCAGCCTTGTCGACCAGCCTGTCGAAGGTCTCCTTGACGGCAATGTATCGTAGCGGCCGACCGCGCTTGTCGATGAAGACGGGATCATCGTCTGAGCCGGGCCCGCGACGTGCCAGGTATCGCTGCAAGCCGGCGGCCGCCGTGTCGTGCAGCGGCACCAGTCGCGTCTTGCGGAACTTGGTCTCGCGGATCAGCAGACCGTCGCGGGTCACGTCCGCGATCGTCAGCTTCAGGGCTTCGGAGATCCTGAGCCCGGTGGATGAGAGCAGCGCGATGAAGGTCGCTTGCGTGTGCGGGCGCAAGCCGCGCGTTGGCCGAAGCCGCAGCGCAGCTTCGACCAGCCGACTGATCTCGCCTGTCGTGTAGATGTGCGGCGTGCGACGCTTCTTGCGGGCCCCGAAGTGATTTGCCGGCGGCAGCTCGTGCCCGACGTCCTCCACCCGGACATGGCGTACGAAGCGACAGACGGCTCTGAGCCGTGCATCGCGTTGCGCGACGGATGGTCCGAGCGCGGCCCAGTCGATCGCCGTTTTTGTCTCGACGTACGTTTGTCCGCGCTCGGCTGCGAAGGCGGCAAAGCTCTTCAGCAGGTACTCCGCGGTCGACATCGCGAAGCCGGTGGTGCGGCGGAGCGCGAGATAGGTCTCGATGGCGTCGAGCATCAGAGCGCCTCCGGCCAGGGCTGAGCAACCTGCTTCAGCAGCGCGACGTCGGCCTTTGCGTAATAGGCCGTCGTGTCGATGCCGCGATGCCGAAGGACGAGGCCGATCTTGTCGAGCGGCACGCCATGGCGCAGCATCTCGGTCGCCGCGGTGTGCCGCAGAGCGTGGGCCCCTTTGACCGGCGCCACGATGTCGGCCCGCTTCATGATACGCTTCACCACCGACGAGATGCCGTCGCCTCGTCGGAATGGCCGGCACGGCGCGATCGTGCGCAGGAACAAGAGATCGTTCCGGCGGGTAGACGGCCGGCATTCGAGGTAGGCGGCGATCGCATCCCCGACGTCTTGCGGTAGCGGCAGCCGGACCTCGTAGCGCGACTTGCCGCAGACCCACAGCGATCCCGTTTGCCACTCGATATCCGCGAGACGCCGTTGTGCCACGTCACCGGCCCGCAGGCCGAGGCGCACCAACAAAAGTACGATCGCACGATCACGCCGGCGCCCACCGACGTCGCCGTCACAGGCAGCGATCAGCCGGTCGACCTGCTCGGTCGACAGATACCGGGGCATGTCGGCAAGCTGCCAATGAGCGTAGGCTGGAACGGCGCCGTCGAGACCTGCCTGACAACGGCCTGCGACTGCGAGATACCGCAGGAAGGCCCGCAGGCTCGTCGTCATCTTCTCGATCGTGCCACTCCCGCTATTGCTCGCCCGCTCCAGGAAGTAACTGCGGACATCGTTCGGCCTCCAGCCGGCCGGGTCAGATCGAAGCTCCATCATCAGGCCCGCGGCGTCGCGGGCGTAGAGCCTGACGGTGGCATCGGATGCGCCGCGGTGCTTGCGCAGCCACGTCTTGAAGTCGGCGACCAGCTGCGGCTCGGCGGGTGCTGCCCCCAGGGCCGCGGACCGGCAAAGGCCGAGCTCGACGAGGTGCCGACGAAAGAGCCTGGCACCGTAGATGGTGTGGTGGTTGCGCCGGCCGCCTTTGGCGCTGGACACCGGCAAGTGCGCAGGTGCTCGCCGAACGCGGCGAGATCAACGTCCGTCAGGCCCGCGCCTTGCTCGGCCATAACATGGCCGATGTGAGCCGCCGCTCGCAAATAGCGTGCCGCTGTCTCGGGGCCATAGCCCTGCCGCTCCAGCGCCGCTGCAAACCCCTCAAGGTAAGGCCCGCTCGGCCCACTGCGCAGATGCCCCAGCATCTTCGCTGCCGAGAAGTACGTCTCCAACATGTCCGTCTCCGTATGTGACCGGCCATCAGTGGCCGACCCAACGGGGCCGCACGGGCGACTTGTAATGGAGAGCTCGAGAGCGGCAATACACAGGAAAATACGGTGATCGCGATTGGCAGCTCCCCATTACCGGCTTTGCCCATAAGACAGCTAATGGGCGTCACCCATTACCTGCCGCAATCGGCATTGCCCGAAGTGCCAGGGCTCGGCGCGCGCGCAATGGCTTGCCGAGCGACAAGCCGAACTCCTTCCCGTGCCATACTTCCACGTCGTCTTCACCTTGCCGGCCCCCGCCGGAGAGATCGCCTTTCAGAACAAGGCCATCGTCTATGCCATCCTGTTCCGCTGCGCG
>NZ_JADYVS010000068.1:0-3451 GCF_020194055.1 Bradyrhizobium sp. NBAIM03
ACGCTGCTCTGGACCGGTGAAGCCAAGACAGTCGCACTCGGTCCGCACGCGGGCAACGATTGGGACTTCGTCGCGCTGGTCCATTACCCGTCCGTCTCGGCCTTTCTTGACATGATGACCTCGCAAGCCTACGAGCGCGAAGCCGATCCGCATCGCGTCAACGGCTGCGCCGAGCACGTGATCATTGCGACGAGCGAGGCGTACAGCAAGTTCAAGCCGAAGTAGCAGCGCGTGCACTTTTCCCCTCTCCCCTTGTGGGAGAGGGTGGCTCGCCGCGTAGCGGCGAGACGGGTGAGGGGTCTCTCTCCGCGAGTCCACTCCCAATTGAATGCGCGGAGACAACCCCTCATCCGGCGCTTCGCGCCACCTTCTCCCACAAGGGGAGAAGGGAAGTGCAGCGAGCGCTTCGATGAAGCCGCCTAACTTGCCTGCTTTCGCGACGCCGCGAACACGCCCGCCAGCACCAATGCGAAACCGATGAAGTGGAACGCCTGCGGGTGCTCGCCCAGAAACGCCATCGCCATGATCGAGCCGAACACCGGCACGACGTGGAAGAACGGTGCGGCGCGGTTGGCGCCGATCAGGCGCACGCCGCGATTGAAGCAGAGATAGGCGAGCGTCGAGGGAAAGACGGCGACGTAGAACAGGGTCAGGAGGTTCGGCCCGTCGAGCTTCATCACCGGGCGAGCGGACAGTTCCCAGATCTCCAGCGGAATGAGACAGGCGGCGCCGCAGCCGAAGGTGAAGGCGAGGAACGAGAGGCCGTGCATCGGCGGCCGCCTCAGTGACAGCACCGAATAGAGCGCGAAGATCAGGAGCGCGAGCAGGAAGATCAGGTCGCCCTTGTTGAAGTCGATGCTCGACAGCGTGGTGAAATCGCCGTGCAGCAGGATGGTCAGCACGCCGCACATCGACAGCAGCACGCCGAAGGCCTGCGCGGCGGTGAGACGAATGCCGAGGATGACCAGCGACCACAACGCCACCAGCAGCGGCGCGGCCGACTGCAGCAGCAGCGTGTTGAGCGCCTGGGTGTGCTCCAGCGCCCAATATTGCAGCGTGTTGAAGGCGCCGATGCCGGTGACCGAGAGCGTGACCATCAGGCCGAGCTTGCCGCGGATCGCCGGCCAGTCCTGCACGAGGTGCTTGAAGGCGAACGGCAGCACCAGCAGGAAGGCAAAGAACCAGCGCAGGAACGACAGCGTCACCGGCGGAATGTGGCCGGCAGCGAGCCGCCCGACGATGGCGTTGCCGGCCCAGCACAGCGCGGTGATGCTGAGCAGCAGGTAAGGCTGGTTGGCGATCCAGCTGTGGCCGGATGTTTCCGCGGGCGTGGTCTGGCCGGTGGCGGACATTGTGATGGTTGAGCCCCGCGTCGAGTACGCCGAGCCTTCCGGCCCGGCGAGGTCCGGGCCGGCTGATCACCCGGCAGGTCCAAAGACACGGAAAACCAGGTTGCATCAACGGGGACGGGCGCATCGCGACCATGCTGGCGGCGAAGGCGGCCTCTCCCGCTTTGGTCGAAGCTGTTGCGCCGGCCCGCCAGGGTTCGGGATTTTCCGCGGATATCAAGGGCTTGGACCGGACGTTGGACCCCGAAAAAGCCCCGTTCTTGCTTGCCTAGAAGGGCTGCTTCCTTTATCCGGTTGGCTGCCTTGCGTGCGGGCGGCTCCGGCTGCCGATTGGGCTGGGCGCAGGCGTGATCCCGGAAAAGTGGGCACCGGTTTTCCGCGAGGATCATGCCTTCTAGAGACAGATTGAACAGGATTACCCGCGAATGGCCAATGTTGTCGTCGTCGGCGCCCAATGGGGCGACGAAGGGAAGGGCAAGATCGTCGACTGGTTGTCGGAGCAGGCGGATATCGTCGTCCGCTTCCAGGGCGGCCACAATGCCGGCCACACGCTGGTGATCAACGGCAAGACCTACAAGCTCGCGCTGCTGCCCTCCGGCGTGCTGCGCGAGGGCAAGCTGTCGGTGATCGGCAACGGCGTCGTGTTCGATCCCGCCGCTTTCCTCGACGAGGTCGCCAGGCTCAGGTCGCAGGGCGTCGATGTCGGCCCCGACAATCTGCGTGTCGCGGAAAACGTCACGTTGATCCTGCCGCTGCACCGCGAGCTCGACGCGCACCGCGAATCCGCCAGCGCCGCGACTGCGATCGGCACCACCCGCCGCGGCATCGGGCCGGCCTATGAAGACAAGGTCGGCCGCCGCGCCATCCGCCTGATGGATCTGGCCGATCATCAGACGCTGCCACACAAGATCGACCGCCTGCTGGCGCACCACAACGCGCTGCGCCGCGGCCTCAACCTGCCGGAATTCGACGGCGCGGTGATCCTGAAGGAGCTGATGGCGATGGCGCCGCAGCTGCTGCCCTATGCCGAGACGGTCTGGCGGCTGCTCGATATCGAGCGGCGCGCCGGCAAGCGCATGTTGTTCGAGGGCGCGCAAGGCGCGCTGCTCGACGTCGACCACGGCACCTATCCCTACGTCACCTCGTCCAACACGGTGGCGGCGCAGGCCGCGACCGGCGCCGGCCTCGGGCCAGGCGCGGTCGGCTACGTGCTCGGCCTGTGCAAGGCCTACACGACCCGCGTCGGCCAGGGCCCGTTCCCGACCGAGCAGGACAACGAGATCGGCCGCAAGATCGGCGAGCGCGGCCGCGAGTTCGGCACCAATACCGGCCGTCCGCGCCGCTGCGGCTGGTTCGACGCCGTGCTGGTCCGCCAGGCGGTTCGGACCTGCGGCATCAATGGCCTGGCGCTGACCAAGCTCGACATCCTCGACGGCTTCGATTCAATCGAGGTCTGCACCGGCTACAAGCTCGACGGCAAGGAGATCGACCATTTCCCGGCCGGCGAGGGCGCGCAAAGCCGGGTCGAGCCGATCTACGAGACCATCGAGGGCTGGAAGGAGCCGACCGCCAATGCGCGGTCCTGGGCCGACCTGCCGGCGCAGGCCATCAAATATGTCCGGCGGATCGAGGAATTGGTGGGATGTCCGGTCGCGCTGCTTTCCACCAGCCCGGAACGCGAAGATACTATCCTGGTGCAAAATCCGTTTGAGGCTTAACGATATCTTACCGGGACGCGCGTATAGTTGAGTAGAAATGGCTGATTACTATCCGCTGATCGCCCGCGCTATTGCCGCCCTGGACCCCAACGCTCCCGGCGAAAGCCGTCGCGCGCTCTATGAACGGGCGCGCACGGCCCTGATCGCGCAGCTGCGCAGCGTGCAGCCGCCGCTCTCCGAATCCGAGATCACCCGGGAACGGCTGTCGCTGGAGGAGGCCGTCCGCAAGGTCGAATCGGAGGCCGCCCAGCGGGCCCGCGAGGCCTCGCGTCCCGGTGGCGCCGCCCGCTCCGGCTCGAGTGGCGATGCCTTCCGCCGCGCCAGCACCCGTGCCACCGAGGCGAGCCCGGCTGCGGCTCCGCCGCGCACGCGTCCGGCCCCGAC
>NZ_JADYVS010000069.1:0-3617 GCF_020194055.1 Bradyrhizobium sp. NBAIM03
CACCTGCGGTCGCGGATGGGCCATGATCGGCACTGCCGGCAGGCTCGTCGGCCACTTCTACATACACAATGGCGACGATTCGGCCTTCGTTTGCGAACACAGCTGAGTTCTTCAACAGCCTGCTAGGTCATTCCGCGGTTCCCAGCAGACTGTGGATGTCAAGAGAGTACGCATTCCGGCGATCGAATATGAATGTGTGTGTCTTTCACGAGAGAAGTAGGAGGAGGTGTCGTGATCAAAGGCGACGTACTCTCCTACCTCATACGGTTCAGTTGCCGGCGCGAACCCGTGCCTTAGTGATGCAGGTTTGACGACGAGTCCATGGCATTGCAGTGACTGTCGAAGTGGTGTCCGTTCACTTGGCTCCCGCTTAGGGAGACACCGAATCCCCTTGTACTTACCCCTTTCGTTTTCAAATACGCTGGTTGACGCGTCGCAGCCGCGGCGTTCACGCCGCCGCGGCCTCTGTCAAACTGTCGAGCGCAAGTCGGGTTCCCGCGGCCCTCATCACATTAGCCGGCCCCGGAATTTGAACGGCTCCGCGTCGCGGAAACTCGCCGTCGCATTGCCCGCGAAGGTGTGATCCTCGTTGGGGCCGAGATCGAGCTTTCTCACCTTGCCGGTCGCAGGCGAGAAGTCGATCTTTTTGAGATCGACCCAGAACGTGTTCGGCGTCAGCACGGATTCGAAGAAGTAGAGCTTTTGTTGCTGATCGGCAACCGTGCGCCAGCGGGTCGAGGAGATGTTCGGCTCGTTCGGCGTCGCGATGCCGTAGGGGACCGAGACGTTGCGGATCACACTGAAGACGCTCGCCAGCGCATCGTTGCGATTCTCGTCCTTCGGAATCGCGTTGACGTAAAATTCTGCGCGGGCGAAGCGATCGGAGGAGCGGTTCGTGCCGGGCAGGAACACGGTACCACCGATCTGCTCCCAATACGCGTTGAGCGCGAGTTGCTTGTCGAAGATCGGCGAGTTGGTCATCACCTGGTACTTCCGGTTGTGATGGATGACCTGCTTACCTTTGATGTATTCGACGATCGCGCTGTCGCCGGTCGCGTCCGAGATCGACAGATGCAGCGTCGCGAGGCGCTTCTCGCCCGGCACGTTGTCGGTCACGATGATGAACGGCTCCTTCTCGAGCATATCCACGGCCTCCTGCACGGTCGCGAAATTGTCGAGCACGTATTGCGCCCAGGCCGCGATCGTGAGGCCCGGCTTCCTTTGTTCGAATTTTGGATATTCTGACTCCACGAGCCACAGAAGGTTGGCGACGAGACCTGCCTCGTTCAGCCCGTCTGTGGTGGAGATGTCATAGCCCGACGCGATCACGCTGCCGTATTTCGATACCCATTTGAGGGAGTTGGGACCGACCTCACCGTTGCGCGCCATGCCGCGCGGAAAGATCCAGAGATTGGTCTCGACGTCACTCTTCCAGTCCATCGACCGCGCCGTGATCACCTGGTCGTTGACGCCGAGATAGACGAGGCGCGTGCAAGCCGGTGCAATCGACGGCGCGATAGCAAGAAGCGCGGCAAGGCCAGCCGACAGGATGCGCTGGCGGACGAAATTCCTCTGCGGCATGGCATGTTACTCCCTCGATTAGGATATGGGCGATCGGCGATGATGCCCCGAATCAAGCAAGGGCCGTGCCGAATCGAAAATGGGAGGTTCTGCAGGCACTTCGTAGCGGGTGTGTAAGTCAAGCGTCGACATCGGTCTGAAAGCTGACAATCGGCGCCGATAACCGGCTCAGGCTCGTCTCGCGGGCTTCGGACCAATGGCAGGATCACGTTCGCCTTGTCCGATCTAGGGGCGCGGTTAGTCCACACAGTTTGCGACAAACGGGCGTCGTCCTCAAAGCACGGAAGTGACCCATCCATGATAGCGTCGAGTATGACCCGCCTAAATGCGAAGCCGCGATGGAAGCGCTTATCCTTGTTGGGGAGAAACGAGATCGGCGTCCTGGCCGGCCAATGCCTCGACCGGCGCATCGGCAGCAACACGCGCCTCTTCGCCGAAACCGCCGCCGGGAGAAACGCCGCAAGGCACCCGCCCTGGTTCGATAACCGCGGTTCAAAATATCACGCAAGCTGAGAAGCTGCCTCCAACATCTATCGCGATGAATGCCGGGCATATTGCGCATGTTTAGCATGTTCTACCTCCTAGCATTCGGACTGCTCAGAATTGCATCATGTCGGGATGAAAGAAGCGACTCCTCAAGTTCGCTATCAAATACTTGATGAGCAACTAGCTGAGCACCAAAAGCGGGGCGGCCACACGCCTTCGTCAAGCGGACGCAGAATTCAAGCGAGCAAACGAACTAAGTACGCGTGGTGTACAGACGGCGGCGAATTTGGATCGCGCTCGCGCAACTTACGACGTGGCGCAGCAAGAACTGGAGGCTGCGCAGCAGCGAGTGAAATATTTGGAGACGGAACTTACGTCCGCTCGCGACGGCGTCTTCATCGGGGAGTCCTATAACGACGCTCCCTCCTCGGCCCAACGTATCCGCGAGCTCGAGCAGCGGCTGGCCGAGCTGAATGTCGACAAGGAGCAGGTGAAGGCACGTATTGTACTGCTCGACGGGCAAATCGATGCCGAGCGTCTTCGTGTCAATAGTCGTCCGTGAAGAATACGGATCGGTCTGAGAAATAAGCAGAATTGGTCTTGATGTAGTATTCGATTTTGCAAGAAAGTGGGGTGTTGGACCTCGCTTTCTTGCGTTTTGGGATTTTGCTTTTGGGCGATTCGTGATTCCCTGATGTCGGGTCATCGGCATTGGGGAAGGCGATGAGCAAACCGCGGGACGATCGCCAGAAAGACCTGCTGCTTCCGGCGCTCGATCAGATCATCGACTTGGGTCACCCCCTGGTGCGGTTGGCGGCGCTGATCGACTGGAAGTTTCTGGATGAGCGCTTTAGTTCGGTGTGCCAAACAGGGTTGGGGCAGCCTGGCTTGCCGACGCGGCTCGTGGCCGGCCTGTTCATTCTGAAGCACATGCACAACTTGTCAGATGAGGTGCTGTGCGCCCGCTGGATCGAGAACCCCCACTACCAATACTTCTGCGGCGAATTGAGCTTCTGCCACCGTCTGCCGTTCGATCGATCGTCGATGACCCGTTGGCGCCAGCGGCTGGGCGAGGAACAGCTCGTCGCGCTGATCCAAGAAAGCCTGTCGGTGGCGCACAAGACTGGCGCCATCGGCCCCAAGGACCTCGAGCGGGTGGTCGTCGGTCGAGTAGCCCCGGGGAATTGCATCCCGAGGCTCTCACGAAACCGGACGTGAAGCTCTCGATTCATCCGGCTTCTATCTTCCAGCCGCAGGTCGAATGCCGACTCGCCACAAATAGAGTAGGTTCGGATCGCGCTGTGCGAGCCGTCCCAACCAATATACTGAAGCGACTTTCCGGCCTTTCAACCGCTTGTATTTCCGCCTCGTCCAATGGGCGAGCGCGTCGTTAACGTGACGAAGGACGTTGACACATTCCGTTCGGTAAAACCGTCCGTAATAGTTCAGCCATCCTTGCACGACAGGATCAATCAGCTTGGCGAGTTCTTCAAGACTCCAGTGGTTTCGCGTCGAACCCAGTCGCCATGAGCGAATGGTTTGTCGGATTC